>JBAVMD010000090.1:0-22225 GCA_049689695.1 Chitinophagaceae bacterium
GTGTGGTACAGCCATGTTCCTGCGCAAACCGGTCTATGTCTCCGATATAAAAACCGATTTGCTGTGGGACAACGTAAGGGAAATTGCCCTGCAGCATAACCTGCGTGCGTGCTGGTCCATTCCCATCATCAATGCACGCAATGAAGTGCTGGCAAGCTTTGCCATCTATTATAATGTTGCTAAAGAGCCGGTTGATTTTGAGATCAGGGCCATTGAAAGGGCCGCAGACATTTTACGGGTGATCATTGAGAACAAGCAGGCAGAAGATCATATACGCGTAACCAACCAACGTTATCATTTCGTAACCAAGGCAACCAATGAGGCCATCTGGGACCTCGATCTTCGTTCAAATGATATTTACTGGGCCGAAGGTTACTATACATTATTTGGTTACGATGCATCTGATGGAGTTGCATCGCTTGATCATTCGCACCAGCGCCTGCACCCGAACGATCTTCATCGCATTAAATCATCATTGCAAAACTTCCTTCGTAAAAAAACAAAAACACGCTGGGAAGATGAATACCGTTACCGCAAGGCAGACGGCACTTATGCTTATGTAATAGATAAGGCATACCTGATCAATGATAACGATGGCAACCCGCGACGTATGATCGGTTCCATGCAGGACATCACTTCGCGAAAAGACCTTGAACAAAAGCTGATCGAACAGGAAGTGGGCCGGCAGAAAATGCTTACGCAGGCTACCATCGACGGACAGGAAAAAGAAAGAAAGGAAATAGGTAAAGAGCTGCACGATAACATCAACCAGATATTATCTACCACTAAACTATATCTTGACCTTGCGCAGAATACTGCAGAAGGCTCAACATCAGATCTCATCAGCACGAGTTCAAGGAACATTATGGAAGCTATTAATGAGATCAGGAAGCTTTCAAGATCACTGGTGCCGCCAACATTGGGCGACCTGGGCCTGATTGAATCCATCAATGATCTCTGCGAAGCTTTTACCAGCATGCAAACGTTCAACATTGAGTTTGTTCATCGTAACGTGCGGGAAAAATACCTGGCCGATAACCAGAAGCTGATGCTGTTCCGCATCATACAGGAACAAACGAACAACGTGGTGAAGCATGCAAAAGCGGGCAGTGTAAAAATTGAACTGAAGGCAAGCAAGGGCCTGTTGAACCTTGAAATTACCGACGATGGAAAAGGATTTGACCTTACAAAGACCAAGAAGGGCGTAGGATTGAACAATATAATCAACAGGGCGGAATTATTCAATGGGAAGGTAGACATCGTTGCTGCACCTGGTAAGGGATGCACAGTCAGAGTAACAATACCTGTTAAATATTAATAAACCTTAAAAACTTACAATGGAAGCCATTTCGATCCTGATTGCCGATGATCACAAGCTGATCCGTGACACGTGGAGTTTTATTTTGAATACAGATGAACGCTTTAAAGTCGTTGCAGAGTGCAGCAATGGGGAAGAGGCGATCGAGCAGGCAAAAAATAAACGCCCCCAGATTGTTTTGATGGACATTAACATGACGCCGGTTTCGGGCCTGGAGGCTACCAAGCAGATACGGAAGGTGTCGCCGGGTTCACGCATTATTGGCGTATCCATGCATTCGCAGCCGGCTTATGCAAAAAAGATGTTGCAGATAGGAGCTAAAGGGTATGTGACTAAGAACTCTTCGCGCGAAGAGATGTTCAAGGCCATCATGGAAGTGCACAGGGGCAATCGTTATATCTGTGATGAAGTGAAGAACATCATTTCAGAGCAGATCATGGATGATGGTCCTTCACAGGGCATCAATGCGCTTTCTGAAAGGGAATTGCAGATCGTAAAGCTCATCAAGGAAGGATTTTCTTCGAAAGAGATCTCGGCACAGCTGAACATTTCATTGAAGACCGTGGAGGTGCACCGTCACAACATCTTAAAAAAGCTGAACCTGAAAAATTCTGCTGCCCTGGTGAATTATATCAATACTTATGCGGTGGATTTGCCATAAAAGGAATTATTAATTACTGATTATTGATTATTGAGCCGCCTAATAATTAATAATCAATAATCAGTAATCAATCAATCTCTAAGTGCAAACCCCTATACCCTTATGAATCAATTATGTAATAGAACAAGTATCCGGCAAAATTGCTTGCAAGCAGCCTGATCATAGTGCATCTTTGTATCACGATATCCATGAAAAACAATCCCGATAGCTATCGGGACCAATATCCAGAAAAAACCGAATCCAGTATCCCGTTTCTAATCCAAGTTCCCTTGAAAACTGTTACCGTCCTGAACAAGAGTCTATTTAAATCCGACCTATGAAAAAAGTAACCCCGGCCTATGAAAACGCCGGGCTTTTTTTTTGCTTTCCGCTTAACATTGTCTTCTGGTATTTTCCCTGTAGCTTTGCGGCCTCCGTATGAGCGACGAGATCAAACATGAATGCGGCCTGGCATTTATAAGACTGAGGAAGCCTTTCTCTTACTACCTGCAACAATATGGTACGGTTCTGTACGGCCTTAATAAGCTGTACCTGCTGATGGAAAAGCAGCACAACCGTGGGCAGGATGGGGCCGGCATAGCAGCCGTAAAGCTGAATGTTGAACCCGGTCACCCATTCCTCTACCGCCTTCGCAGCAATGCCAACCAGCCAATAGCCGATATATTTTCCCAGATTGGTAAAGAAGTAAAAGAGCTGGAACAATACCAGCCTGACATTGCGAAGCATCCCGGCCTTATGAAAGGTCATATTGCTTCGCTGGGAGAGCTGATGCTGGGCCACCTGCGTTATGGTACCCAGGGAAAGAACAATGTAGAATTCTGCCATCCTTTCATTAAGCGCAACACGGTCCCTTCGCGCAACATGGCGCTTGCGGGAAATTTCAACCTGGTAAATACCGATGAATTGTTTGGTCTCATCAACATGGAGCCGGGAGAATTTCAGAAGCAGAGCGACCTCGCGGCAATGATGGAGACCATCCATCATTTTTTGATGAAAGCCGACGAGGAGTCGCCCGGCAATCTTGACATTGTAAGTCTTTTGCGTAAATCAGTGAAGCTGTTCGACGGTGGATTTACAGTGGGCGGAATGATAGGCAATGGGGATGGTTTTGTTTTTCGCGATGTGCATGGAATAAGGCCCGCTTACTACTACGTAAATGATGAAGTGATCGTAGCCGCGTCTGAAAGAGCAGCCATCCGTACTGTATTTAACGTAGGCGAGAACGAAGTGCAGGAGTTGATGCCCGGCCAATGCCTGGTTGCGAAATCGGAAGGTGAAGTCATAATAGAACAATTGCTGGAGCCCAAAGAACGACTGGCCTGCAGTTTTGAGCGTATTTATTTTTCCCGTGGCAGCGATGAAAAGATCTATCGCGAGCGCAGCAACCTGGGTTATAACCTGAGCGAGCAGATACTCAACGCCATTAATTACGATCTTAAGAACGCGATCTTTTCCTTTATTCCCAATACCGCGGAAGTGGCTTTCTATGGCCTGCTGAAAGGCATGGAAGACTATCTGAACAAGATCAAGATCCAGAAAATATTATCCTGGGGCAACGACGTATCTGAAGAGAAGCTTTCTGAAATGATCAACCGCCGCATCCGCGTGGAGAAGGTAGCGATCAAAGATGTAAAGATGCGCACGTTTATTACGCAGGACTCCAGCCGTAATGAGATGGTGCAGCACGTATACGATATTACCTACGGAACGGTGCGTAAGGATGTAGATACACTGGTTGTAATAGACGATTCCATTGTAAGAGGTACTACGCTGAAAGAAAGCATTGTACGCATGCTGGCGAGGCTTCAGCCTAAAAAGATCATCATTGTTTCTTCCGCGCCGCAGATCAGGTATCCTGATTGTTACGGGATCGATATGAGCAAGCTCGGTGATTTTATCGCTTTCCGCGCAGCCATGGAACTACTGAACGACCGTAATAAAAAATGCGTGGTGGATGAGCTCTACGATCATTGCAAGGAATTGCAGCGAGCAGGACAGTTGCAGGTTGAAAACGTGGTAAGGAATATTTACAAGCCATTTACTACTGAAGAAATTTCGGATAAGATCGCACAGCTGATCACTCCTCCTGATCTTGGCATTCCGGTGCAGGTGATCTTTCAAAGTATTGAATCACTCCACAAAGCCTGTCCTACCAATACCGGCGACTGGTATTTTACCGGCAACTATCCCACTCAGGGCGGTAACCGGGTAGTTAACAAGGCGTTTATCAATTATGTTGAGGGGCGGAACGTAAGAGGGTATTAGGTTTGGGTTGCAAGGTTTCGGGTTTGGAGTTTCGGGTTTCTGGTTCTGCAACTCAGTTTCCCGGCAATTATAGCAGATACCATAGAGTTATTTATCAATCTCCAATCGAATTTATCCCAACGAACCCGAAACCTTAAACCCGAAACCTGAAACTTCTTGATCAACATCAAGAAATAAATCTCCATTCCTGCCACTTTGGCAAAATTTTTGTTAATAAATCGCCGCCGACCGTTTTATGCTTTCCTATGGGAGACCGTTTTTTAGAACAGGCCTGTTCAAATTACAAGTTTCAAAGTTTTTAAGTGGGATGGAATTTATTCCATCTCTTTTTTTATGAAAACAGTTATAATTATCCGCCACGCAAAAAGCAGCTGGGACGATCATACCATCACGGATTTTGAAAGACCGCTGAATGAACGCGGTAAGCACGATGCGCCCAAAATGGCTGAGCGTTTGATCGAGAAGCAGCATAAGATCGATGCTTTCATATCAAGTCCTGCTAGGCGCGCCAAAAAAACGGCCGCCATTTTTGCTAAGGCTTATGGCCTGGAAAAAGAGGATATTGTTTTGAAAGATGAGCTCTACCATGCATCTGAAAATGTTTTTTACGACATCATCAGCCAGCTCCCGGAAAAGCTGAGCACTATCGCTGTGTTCTCGCATAATCCCGGGCTAACGGATTTTGTGAACACGCTTACCGGCGAAATACGTGTAGACAATGTTCCTACTTCCGGCATGTTTGCTGTAAGCTGTGCGGGTAACTGGCAATCTTTTAAAGATGCGCCTAAGAAATTTCTCTTCTTCGATTATCCGAAGAGCGGCCTTGATTAATGCGCACCAGTTGTAAGGCTGAGGTTTATCATCTTTCATATTTCCTGACACAACTTTATCTCTTTACAAGCGATTAACATCAGCGGGTTCATGCGAGTAAAACACTGATAATCTTATTTATAGTTCTGTTGATTTTAGTATGTGGAAATTATATGAGTAAGAGACCAAAGGCACTACCAATATCCAACTGAATTTGTATGTACATTCGGCGCGCATAACGTCGGCAAAGCAAAAAATCATCAGCTGATAGCTAATCACCTAATCAGCTTATTCCCTCCCTACGAAAGCAATTTTCCAGTTGCAACGCAACAGTTGAATTAACAAATTGCAAATTGTATTACTAATGAAAAAAAGCTTTACCCGTCGTATGCGCGGCAGTGCCATGCGTGCATTGTCCGTTGCAATCCTTCTTACAACATTCATTCACAGTTTTGCTCAGCCGCGCCGTCAGCGTGAAGTGAGGAACGTGAATATCTCTCCGCAGATATCGCAGTACCTGGAACATCTGCCACCTGGTTACAACGATCCCGCCAACATCAATAAGAAATATCCCATGATCCTTTACTGGCATGGGTTGTATGAAGCTACTTCGTATAGTGGTGGCGGTATGGATGCTTTGTATACAAAAGGACTTCCGCAAAAAATCGAATCGCGTGTATTCCCCGATGTTGTGACGTATAATGGCGTTCAATATTCTTACATTGTTATTACACCCCAATATACCAATGGCTCAGCGGGTGCATGGGACGTGGATGCCGCTATAAATTATATGGTGGACCATTATCGTGTAGACCCAGCCCGTATTTATATGACCGGCATCAGTAAGGGAGCGGGAATGTGCTTTGGATATCCAAATGCAGGGCTGAATTTTGCGAACAAGGTTGCCGCCGTTGCTCCTTTAGCAGCTTGTGAGGCCCTTTCATGGGGTGGTGCAACCAATGTGGTGAACGCACAGATGCGTATCTGGGCCCTGCATTGCCCGGAGGATAATATTTGTAACGCTGCTACGTCGGCTGGCTCAGTTATTAACGTGAATACGCAAAGCCCGGCTCTTCCTTTGGCCATATATACTCCTACGCCCGCCTGGTCTCCAACTTATCCGCACGATATTTTTTGGATCCCATACGAACCAAGCTACAACACGCCGGAAACGAACGGGAAGAACATGTATGAATGGTTCATTCAGTACTCAAAGAATGCGCCACCGCCGCCACCTCCACCCCCACCGCCCCCACCTCCTCCGCCACCCCCACCTCCACCACCTACGGGAGGAACACCCAATTGCAGCACTATCAGCATAATTCCGGGTGCTTCAAGTCTGAAACTGAAGGGACTTACTGCGCCGGTAGTTACAGTGCATATATTCAACAGCAGCTGGGCATCGGTTTTTAACCAGACCTATACCAACTCACCGGACAGCATTAATGTATCATCTTTACCTGTCGGGACATATTTTGTCAAGGTGAATTTTTACACCTCAGCCTGGGCTCATATTTGTGAGAAAGCGCAGAATGCAGTTGTGGAAAGTACAGGTCCGCCACCACCGCCGCCACCACCGCCGCCTCCACCTTCTGGGCAGCCCGATTGTAATAACGTTACCATTACAAACCAGGCAGGCACACTTAAATTAAAAGGCCTTATTGCCCCGGTGGTTACCGTGCATGTTTTCAACAGTAGCTGGGCAACTGCTTATAATGAGTCATTCACTACTTCACCTGATAATCTTACAGTGCCGTTGCAGGCAGGAACTTACCAGGTGAAAGTGAGCTTTTATACGGCGGGCTGGTCATTTATTTGTGATAAAATGCTGGATGCCTCAGTTACCGGCTCTGTCGCAACAACCGGTGAACGAACAGGAACAGTAAACGCTTATGAAGTAAAAACTAACCCGGTCAATGTAGTTACAGCCAGGTATATAACCGTTGCGCCTAATCCGTTCGCCGGTACCATTCAGCTTACCATCGGTTCAGGAACAAATGAAAATGCCACGATCATTATCATGGATATGGCCGGCCGGCAAGTGCAGAAGAGATCGGTGAACCTGCAACAGGGTGTGAACAGATTTTCACTGAACGGCAGCGGTTATAAGCCGGGCAGTTACTATCTGCGATTGATTACTTCTGAGAGAGTGGAGAACATCAGGCTGATAAAGCAATAATAACATCTAAACTGCTCATAAAATAAAGGCCCGCCTCATGCGGGCCTTTATTTTTAAATTGACGATAGTTGTTAACTATCGTATAACTAATTGATTTATTTTTGGCCAGCCTTACCTCTGATGACGAATTGCATGTACTACTGGAATCCGGTGTTCCGAATGATACTGATGGTGAACGATTGCAAACATTATCCGATCCGTCTATCCCGTAAACAGTCTTAAAAACTTATTCGTCATGGTCAAATTGTATGCGTACCTGAAACAAGGTGTTTTAACTTCTTTCCTTTTACTCTTCTTATTTGCGGCTTCTGCCCAGGATAATTGCCCCGGCTTTCCCAGCATGCGGCAGGTAAAACGTCCTAATCTTACCATTGGAACGTACATTAAAGGCTTGCTGGAATATACCCCTGCTGGTTATAATCCCGCCGGCGCTCAGTTATACCCGGTGATCATTTATTTCCATGGGCTGGCAGAAACCGGTTCGGGCTCTTCAACTGACCTCTGCAGGATCCTTTCTTTAAATGCACCGGCCTATACCGAGAATAATCCGTTTGACATTCCTTTGCCTGAACGCATTGAACGTGGCGAATTGCCAACCGTAACATATAATAGCACTACGTACAACTACATTGTGCTATCGGTTCAATACAATCAATACAACTATCCTTCAGCCTATCCGTCAGCTCCAGACGTGAACGCAATGATTAATTATGCTTTGGCTAATTATAAGATTGATCCGGGCCGTGTTTACCTCACTGGTATGAGCTCCGGAGCCAATATGGTAATGGAATTTGCAGCTTCAAGCCAGGCAAATGCCAGGCGTTCCGCCGGAATTGCGCTGGCCTCTCTTTGCTCATCTGTCGGCAACTTTCCACAGGGTCCCGCTAATATTGCAAATGCCGATCTGCCTGTTTGGGCGGTTCATTGTATCAATGATGATTTTCCTGGTCCTCCCGGTTGTCCTGATACGCTGGTGAACAACTGGATAAACAAGATCAATACGCATGTGCCTCCACCTTCGCCACTTGCGAAAAAAACAACGTTGCCTACCGCAGGCTATACCTGCAATACAGGGTTTACGCATAATACCTGGAACCTGCTGTACGATCCAACTTTTGTAATAGACGGCAGGAACATTTATAACTGGTTCATTCAATATAGCAGGACCGGTGCCGGCGCTTTGCCTGCATCTTTAAAAAACTATACAGCGGTTTTACGGGGAAGCAAGGTATATGTTGAATGGGTTACTACTGCCGAAAACAACACTGCCCGCTTTGCGCTGGAAAGAGCAAACAGCAATATGCAATACATAGAAGTTGCAGGCGTGGCAGCAGCCGGAGCATCGGCTATCGATAAGAAATATGCGCTGATAGATGATCAGCCTGCAAAAGGCGTTAACCTCTACCGTTTGGTGCTCACCAACCTGGATGGAAAAAAAGAATACTTCGAAGTAAAGCGTATAACGCTTCCTGATGCAGGCAAGGCAGGATATGTAAATATTCCCGGCCCTGTAAGAGGAACGATGTCTGTTTATGTGAACGTAGAAAGGTCACAGAACGTACGCATCGATTTGCATGACATCAACGGCAAAACGATTCAGCGAATCAATAAGCTCTTCACTCCGGGGCTTAGCGAAAACCGCCTTGATGTATCTGCGCTTCCTTCTGGAACTTATTTCGTGAAAGTGGAAGGAGAAGGATTTTCCGTAACGAAGAAGGTGTTGATTAATTAAAATAAGGGAACGCGGATCATTAGGGTCTGTTAGGATTTATTAAGATCAGTTGCTGCACTTGAGCAGCCGCTCAAAGTAACAAGAACAAATCTTAATAAATCCTAACAGACCCTAATGATCCGCGTTCCGCTTTTATTATTGACTTATACAACTCCATATCAAACCCACTCACATCAGCATATTCAAACCCGGCTGCCAATTCCAAAGCTTTCTCCAGTGAAAATTGATGCTGCTCCACGCACACGCATAGTTGCTGCTGCATTAGCGATCTTCCTAAATATTCCTGTTCCGTTTGCCCGGGCGTAGGAACAAGCACGCTTTTTTTGCCGAGCCTGATAAGGTCCATTACAGTTGTATACCCTGACCTGCTGATGATGAGCGGGCTGCTGATCATCAATGCGCATAGTTCTTTTGCAGGAAGATGATTGAATATTTCAACGTTGCTGCATGAAATGTTTTCCTGTGCGCCTGGTAAACCTCTTACTAATGCTGCTCTTCCTTTATAAAATTTTACTTCGTTCAGCAGTATGTTTTCGAAAATGCTTCGCTGTGGTTCAGGCCCTGATAAAACAATGAGCAGATCATACTGCATGGTTTGCGTATCACGTACGCATGCATCGAACCTTGATAATCCTCCGATGTATTTTACCGGTACTGCAGGTAAATGTTCAGGATGTGAAAGCTCGCCGGCAAGCCCGGGCTTATTTTCAAAATCAGGTACCCAGCATTCGTTGAAGCGATTGATGAATTTGTAATTCCATTTCTGCAGCAACCGTTCACTCCATTTACCAAATGGTGATCGTATACGCAATTGGTGTGTGAGCAATACACAAAAAACATCTTTATGATGCAGCCCGAATCGACAGTCGGAAAGGACCATATCCACCTTTTGGCCCGACAAAAAAGTGTCTAGCCATCGATTTTCCCGATTGATTGCGATCAAGATTTTGGGCATCTGAAAAAAAATTTTCCACCCAGTCAGATGCCCTGATTTACTGTAGCTCAGCCCGTAGCCTGGAAGCGGCAATAGTTCCACATTTGGGAATTCTTTCGAGAGTAAATCGGCTTGTTTTCCGCTGGCGGCAAGAATTACGGAAAATCCCAACGAAATATAGTGCTTAATAATTGGAATACAGCGTGTTGCATGGCCGAGCCCCCAATCCAGCGGGGCGATTAAAATTTTCGGGGTTTCCGGCGCTTCAGTGTTAATTTTGTGGCCGCTCGTCAAGTTGGAAAATAAATTTTAGGAAAATTAGTTTAATTTACAAGACTAGATTTTATGAAATTAAACCGGATATTGATTTTTTTGTTATTTATTGTTACCATTGCAGTGACCAGCTGCGCATCCGGAAGCCGGATGGGCGGGTCCAAAAAGAACTGTGGATGTGGTAGCAATAAAGGCTTTGTTGGCTATTAAAATCCTATAAAATGAAAACGCCTAACCGCGATCTGCTTGTACTGGTAAAAGACGAATTTGATAGTGAAAATTCGATGGAACGGGAATTAGAAAAACTAAACCGATTATTATTCCATTTTGAAACACTTGACACCATCAGTGTTGCTCACGAAATATTTGACCTTAACCAGGGAAAGATCATAGACCAAACAAAACAGGTAAGAGTTGTATTGAACCAGAAGAAGCTGAAGCCTTTCCAGTTTGCCTGTAACAAAAACTGATCACTACTTTTTTTATATAATTGATCCCGCTAAGAGCGGGATTTTTTTATGCAAGCTTTTTAAGCGCCTGCCTCAGCTTTTGCAGCATTTCAGGAATATCTTCTTTTTTACACGTTCCAACACTCAGGCGATACCACGCAGAATTTCTGCTGGCGCCGAATGCATAGAAAGGAACAACAGCAAGACTTGCCTCGTCCAAAATATAAGCAGTAACATCAGATTGATTCTCCAGCTTTTTACCCTGCGGAGTTGTTTTTCCTTTGAGGTCGATCTTTATAGTAAGATAAATAGCAGCTTGTGGTGTTATTGCATCTACGCCGTAACCTTCCTGCTTTAGTTCAACGAAGCCCTCATAAATTCCGCGCAACCGCACTTCTATTTCTTTTTTAAAAGAGATCATGTAGCGGTCGATATCATCATGCTGCAAAAGATATTTTGCAACGGCTTTCTGCTCTGCCATGGGAGCCCACGCGCCAACGTGCGTAAGTATGGCTTTCATTTTATTGATGATGCTTACAGGGCCCATGCTCCAGCCCACACGAACGCCGGTAGCTGCAAATACTTTACTGATAGCATCAATAAAAACAGTGTATTCCTGCATTTCAGGCCTGAGCGTAACAGGATTGTAATGCACGGTATCTCCATACGTGAGATGCCAGTACATCTGGTCGTACATCACGTACAATTTTTTTTCGCGATCGCCTCTGCCTGCATTTTCTTCAATCACCATATCGCAGATAAGCTCCAGTTCTTCGCGGGACATGGTAGTGCCGGTTGGATTTTGCGGTGAGCAGAGTGACAGCAGTGTAGCGCCTTTGATGTGCGGACGGATCTCTTCGGCCGTAGGCATAAAGTTATTATCTGGCGATGCTTCCACTACTACGTGTTCGCCGCCTACAAAATGAACATAGTGATTGTTGTTCCAGGAAGGAACAGCATAGATAACCTTATCTCCTTTATCGCAGATAGCTCTGAATAAAGAATAGATCAATGGCCTTCCGCCTGCTGCTACTAATATTTCTGCAGGCGCATAATCCAGCTTTTCACGGTGTTTGATGAATTGTGAAATAGCATGGCGAAGGTCAAGGTTGCCTTCTGCCGCGGGATAGTTGGTAAAATGTTTTCTGTAGGCTTCTATTATCAGTTCTTCCAGTTCAATTGGAATGGGAAAAATAGAAGGATCGAAATCACCAACCGTAAAATTATAGATCGTTTGCCCCTGGCTGATCTTTTCTCTGATCTCTCCGCCCAGTTTCACGATCTCTGAGCCGATAAGCGTTTCTGATAAGTGGGATAATTTCACGGTTTCATTATTTGCTGCAAAAATAAAGATTTCGGCACAGTGTGCAAGGAACAAGGCACAAGGAACAAGGGACAAGAAGCAAGAAAAGAAAAAGGCACAAGCTATTGGTGGAGTACTCCTGACCAAGCTTGTGCCTTGTACCTTGTGCCTTGTTCCTTGCACCCTGTGCCTTGTTACTTCCCGCCTACAGCGGGCTATAATCCTTAAACAACTTAACCGGCGTGGCCTCTACCTGCTTCCTGTAATCGGCCCATTTGCCCTGGAAGAAATTATTGATGCGTTGTATGGCCTGTGTAACCGCAGTTTCTGCCCAGCCCACCATCAGCTCTTCCTGTGTTCCCGGTTTAACGGGTTTAGAAGCAATTCCCTGGTTAGCCTGCTGGTAACGGCTTATCACTGTTGTTTGCGGCACTTGTCCATATCCCTGCCTGTCTTGTGTTTTGCCACTGATAAACTCACGTATGGCCTTGATAGAATCCTGTATGGCCTTACCCGCTTTCCTGAGCGAATCCATTTCCTTGCCTTGCACATCACGCAACTGTGCTTCTACCTTGCGGGTAACTTCCTCCGCTTCGGTAAGGCGGTCCATTCCCGCAATAAGCTTATCGCCGCTTTTTCTTAAACGGTCCTGCAATTGCCGCTGTGCTTTTCTTACTTCAGAACGGTCGCCTAAACGTGGATCGTCTTTAATGGTAACCATAGTAGAATCGCTTACCTGCCCCATCGTAAGCACAACTTTATACGTTCCCGGAAATACAGCTGCGCCCCCTGGTTCACCTGCTCCAGGCCTTTGCCGCAGAGAACCCGGAGAGCGGAACCCTCTTTCTTCCATTCCCCAATAGCGGCGGTTGTAGCCGGTATCAGCTTTCCATTTCAGGTTGCGGATGATCTCGTTCTTATCGTTATAGATCTTTACCATCACACTGTCTGTTCTCGTTCTTGAAGAGTCTTTTGTATTGGTAACCGGCGGAATAACAAAGTATGTTATGGCGGCGCCTCTTGGCCTGTTATCGGCGTCCCATATTCCCCAGGTGCTCCACTCATAACCTGGTGCGTTGCGGAAAGAAGCCTGGATGCCATCCGGTGCAGGAAAAGCAGTGATGATATTTTTCAAGGCACTCTTATTGGCAGCAAGTTTTCTCAATGGGCGTATGTCATCGAGCACCCAGAGCGAACGGCCAAACGTGGCGATCACCAGGTCTGCTTCTCTTTCCTGTATAGCGAGATCATAAGTAGAAACAGAAGGAAAGCCATTTGTCCATTGCTGCCAGGATGTACCATTATCGAGGCTTACCCACAAGCCCTGTTCTGTGCCTGCAAAGATCAGGTTGGGTTCTGTTGGGTCCTGTAATACGCAGAGTGCATAGCCGTTTACTTTTTTCTCATCCAGCAAGCGGGTCCAGGTCTTGCCATAATCAGTAGTTCTGAAAATATATGTTTTGAAATCGCCGCGCCTATAGTCATTAGCAACCACAAAAGCCTCACCTCCGTTATACCGCGAGGCCTGGATCTGCGGTACCCATGCACCAACTGGCAGACCTGGAATTTTTCCGCGGAAATTGGTCCATGTTTTTCCGCCATCACGCGTTAGCTGCACGTTACCATCATCGGTCCCAACCCAGATCACATCTTTTTCTTTATAAGCAGGTGCAATGGTAAGAATGGTACAGAAGTTTTCTGCTCCTGTAATATCGAGAGACAAGCCGCCATTGTTGCGCTGGTCTATTTTAACTGAATCGTTCGTAGTAAGGTCCGGTGAAACGATCTGCCAGGTAACGCCTTTGTCTGTGCTTTTATGAAGATACTGGCTGCCGAAATAAATAGTATTCTTATCCATGCGGTCTTGTGCAATGGCAGCATTCCAGTTAAAGCGAAGGTCCATAGCCGTGTCTTTAGGCATAGGCCTGATAGACCAGCGCTCGCCGGTTTGCACATTGTATTTTCCTACACTTCCTCCCTGGCTCATGGCGTACACCCAGTTGGCATCATCGGGATCGGGCATAACATCAAAGCCATCTCCGCCCCACAAGCTTTCCCAGTAAAAATTCTTGATGCCGCCGCCCATCCAGGTATAGGCAGGTCCGCGCCAGCTGCCATTGTCCTGCATGCCACCCATAACGTTATAGGGCGTTTCGTTGTCAACATTAATGTGATAGAATTGCCCAACAGGAATTTTTTCATCGAACTGCCAGGTCTTGCCGCGGTCTTTTGTGATACCAATGCCGCCATCATTACCGTCTATGATGAAGTTGCCATTAGTAGGATGGATCCAGAATGCATGGTGATCAGGATGAATGCCATTATAAGGGATCACTGTTCTGAAAGTTTTTCCTCCGTCTTCACTCATGGAAATGATCTGGTTGATTAGCCAGAGGCGATTTTCGTTCTGCGGATCTACAGCTATATCCTGAAAATAAAAGGGACGGTTGGTAACAATTGCCGGGTCGCTGTTCACCAATTCCCATTTGTAACCTCCATCATCGGTACGGTACAAACCATTCTTAGTAGCCTCTATCAATGCATATACACGGCCCGGGCTGTTACGCGAAATGGTAAGCCCGATCCTTCCGTAATTGCCATCAGGCAATCCTTCGGCCTTGCCGAGTTTTTTCCAGCTCTTTCCACCATCGGTGGTCATATAAAAACCACTGCCGCTACCGCCGCTGCTTAAGCTCCAGGGAGTACGGCGATGCTGCCACATGGCTACAAACAATTTATTAGGATTGGTTGGGTCCATGATCATATCACCTACACCGCTGGTGTCATTGGTATATAAGATTTTTTGCCAGGTTTGTCCGCCATCGGTTGTTTTGAACACGCCTCTTTCCGGGTGTTCGGCATAAGGATTACCGATTGCGCCTGCATAGACTATATCAGGATTATTGGGATCAATTAAAATGCGATGGATGTTGCGCGTTTTTTCCAATCCCATCCGCTTCCACGTTTTTCCGCCATCGAGTGTTTTAAAAATTCCTTCACCGAGATTGATGGAATTGCGTGGATTGCCCTCCCCGGTTCCTACCCATACAATGGAAGGATTGCTTTGTTGAATGGCGATGGAACCGATGTTCATGATAGGTTGTTCTTCAAATAAAGCCGTCCAGCCAGTTCCGCCATTGTCTGTTTTCCAAACTCCGCCCGAGGCGGCGCCCAGGTAAATGATGTTGGGATTGTCTACTACCGCATCAACCGCAGTAATGCGGCCGCTCATGCCGGCCGGGCCGATATTGCGCGGTTTCCAGTTCTTGAATTGGTCGAGCCTTACCTGTTGTGCGTGGATGAACGTTGCTGACACAAGCAGCATAGCAGTCAGTAAAAAGCGTTGGGTCATGGTGCAAAAGATTTGAGGATGGAATTTACATTGAAATGGGAAGCGGGAAAAAGAAAAATGCAGATGGCTCAAAACTTGATGCAATATTAAAAAGCCAAACATGCAACTGGAACCTAAAAGAGTGGAGCGTTTGCAAACTGATAATTTCAGGTTCATCAATACTTCTGAAGCTGTCCAGAGCATCGATTATTATGGCAAATTGAAAATACTTGAAGTGGAGTTCGTCAATAGCGATGATGACCACAGCACCTACCACTACCTGAATGTTCCGAAAGCTACCTGGCAGGAACTGCAGGATACAATTGAATCAGGCGAATCGCTGGGTACTTACATCAATAAGGTGATCAAGCCCAATTACGACTATTATAAATTGGAGGTGTGATAGAGGGAAGGCACAAGGCACAAGGTGCAAGGAACAAGAAGAACTTTGCTATTTATCAAGCTTGTGCCTTGCACCTTGTTCCTTGTACCTTACTTGTACAGTTCTTGGCAATTATTGCAAAAAAAAGTTCTTCTCTTCGTTCTGCCCATATATTCTTTGATGAGAGGAATTTTACAACGAGGGCATTTTTTTTTGGTATGAGCGAGCCAATGTTTCTTAAGCACATACTTTTTCTTCCACTCTAAAAAATCGAAACTATAATTGCGGGCTTCTTTGATCAGCAGGTTAAGTTGTTTAGTGGGGAGCATACCTACTTTACTTGCAGGATGAACAAAAATGCGGAACAGCACTTCGTTTTTTATGATGTTGCCTGAACCTGCAAAAATATCCTGGTTCAGCAATGCATCGCAAGCCAGCATATCAGGCGCCTTCTTCAGCTTCTGCTTTGCTTTTTTGGGGTCCCATGCATCATTCATAACATCGGCCGACCAATCGTATACCTCATCCAGCGGTTCATCTATGAATTTAACGGAACATGCATAAAAATTCAGTTCTCCATCTTTAAATTTCAGGCTAAGTCTTGCAGGCGTTGTTTTTCTTTCATTAATACGATAAGAGCCGAAAAGCATTAAATGAATGCGCAGGCTGAACTTTTTAAAACAGATGATAAAATGCTTGCCCCAGCTTTTGAAATCGATGATCTTCTGATCGTTCATTCTTTCCTTCTCAATAGTAGTATTGCCGCTGGCTACCAGCACTTTTTTTCCTTTGAAAGATTGAACAAGCTCTTTCAGAATAACTATTGATGGACCTTCAGGCATAAGATTTTTTAAGGTTCAAGGCACAAGAGTCAAGGCACAAGAAGAAGATGATTCAAAAATTAAGCCGCGGGAATTACACGCCTTTGAGCGAAATCCCGTTCCTTTATCTCGAATATTTATAATATGCGAAAACAATGTGCCTGGTTATCGGCAATTCTTTTTATTGCAGCTTGCTCTTATAATCCTTATAAGGCCACCAACAAGCAGTATAAACAACAGGTGAAAGCGCTCGCAAAATCTTTGCGGCAATACCCGCTTCAGCCGCTTTTGCTGGATTCCATACAGCAACCTGCTTATTTTGTAGGCACTACCAACTTCAACCTGCGCAAACCGAATTTTGTGATCATTCATCATACTGCGCAGGATAGTTGCAAACAAACTTTGCGAACGTTCACGCTCGTGCGCACGCAGGTAAGCGCGCATTATGTTATTTGTAAAGATGGCACGCTGCATCACATGCTCAATGATTACCTGCGCGCATGGCATGGAGGCATCAGCAAATGGGGGAGTCTTACCGATATTAATTCTGCATCCATCGGCATCGAGATCGATAACAACGGCTTTGAGCCGTTTACCGATCCGCAAATGATAACATTGCTTGTATTGCTCGACACATTGAAGAAGCGCCACAATATACCTTCAGCAAATTTCATCGGGCATGCTGATATTGCACCCACCAGGAAAAATGATCCCAATGTATTTTTTCCATGGCAGATACTGGCTCAACGCGGGTTCGGCCTTTGGTACGATGATACGACCGGGATTTCAGTACCGGAAAATTTCAATCACCTGCAGGCTTTGCGCATTATTGGATATGATACAAGGGATACCACTGCTGCCATCCGCGCATTTAAGCGGCATTTTGTGCAGGACACTACACGTGGCAGGTTCAATGATGGGGATAGAAAAATATTGTACAACTTATCGAAGAAGTACTAAAGAAAATCACGGATTAGAAGAAGTATAAGAAAAATCACGGATTGAAAGAAGGATTAAAGGATTTCACGGATAAAGAATACAATTGGTATAATTATCAATGTTTGTATTGTTCATCCGTGAAATCCTTTAATCCTTCTTCCAATCCGTGATATTAATTCCCTGCAGTGATTAATTTTTGCTTGCGTCATTGCAAATCCATTCTGCATACTGATCAATAGTAGGATTGCTGCCGCCAAAGCTCACTTCATACTTTGTAAGCTTGCCTTTATTCAGCTGGTGATTGATCAACTGAACATCATAAGCTTTATAATTATTTCCCCAGTAAACTTTTACGCCGGTGCGCAGGTTGGAAGGTTGAAGCTCGGGAAAGAAACCGCTGAATTGCAAAAGAGAATATGTGTTCCAACTGAAGGGCCTTGGCTCATCGAAATAAACCTGCTGGTCTGCTTTCTTGTTATCGTAAGTAAATTCAACACGTCCCGGAATTTCAGAAGCCTGCTGGTCATCGTTAATAGCAACGCAATTGTCTTTGTCATCATACACAAACCGCGATGTAAGATATTTGCCAGCAAGTGAAATTTTCATTACAGCCAGCTTATTGTTGCTGTATTCAAATGAAGTAGGAAGATAATTTACATTAGGCTTATTGCCTGCTGCTACATCTGCCGCACGGCCGGTTGCATTAAGCGATACGATCAATACCGTATCGGATGTCGCTGCCGCATCTGTAAAGGCAACAGAGCCTGCATTCCAATGCACATTGAATGTTGCAATGCTTGTAATAACGCCACCCTGGTATACACCTGCAGTGATCTGGCGCAGTTTACCGGTAGCAGGATCAAGTTGCTTTTGAAAAATATATTGTGAACCTGTTGAAGAAATAATATTGTTGCGAAACGCTACAAGCTCACAGGCCTCTGCTTTCTTATTGGTTACTTCAGTTGTTCCTTCAGCAACGAGGTCTGTTTTTTTACAACTGAATAAAAAGGCGGAGCCTGCCAGAATAAGGCCGGGTACATACACTTTGCTTCTTTTCATATAGTAAATTTTGTGGAGGTAAGGCGGGAAGAGTTTTCACGGGTAGTGGTCTTGCCCTGCTGTTAGTAGTTTAAAAACTAAGCCAATTTTTTTCGAACTGATTTTAAACGGACTTATCTAATTAAAGCGGGTTGAGGAGTACAGATATCTACAGGAGATTCCAATTTCTGTATAAAAAAATCCCCGAAACCCGAAACCCGAAACACCAAACCCGAAACCATCTAAATTTGCTCATGGCAAAAATCCTACTGCTGTTTGCGCATCCGGTTCTGGAAAAATCAAGGGTGCATGCCTGCCTGCTGCGGCATATACGCAATCTTGACGGCATTACTTTTCACGATCTTTATGAACAGTATCCTGATTTTGATATAGATATAAAACATGAGCAGCGCCTGTTGCTTCAGCACGACGTAATTATATTACAACACCCCTTTTACTGGTACAGCACACCGGCCATTCTAAAGCAGTGGCAGGACCTTGTGCTGGAGCATGGCTGGGCCTATGGGTCAAAGGGCAAGATGCTGACAGGCAAGAGAATATTTAATGTTATATCGTGTGGCGGAAGAAAAGAAGCTTACCAGCCGGGAGGATACAACCGGTTGACCATCCGGCAGCTGTTAGGGCCGATAGAGCAGACTGCAAGGCTTTGCAATATGGTTTATATGCCGCCCTTTGTAGTACACGGCACCCATAAGCTGAATGCAGCCGATATGGAATTGTATGGAGTTCAATATGAGCAATTGCTGATTGCACTGGCGAACGACCGTATTAACGAAGCTGAATGGCAGCAGGCAGACTACCTCAACGACCTGATCCCAATCCCTGAACACATTCAATCCTAAGCAAATGGACCAACATTCATTTTTATTTCAGGCCATGGTATACCTGGCGGCTGCCGTGGTAATGGTGCCACTGGCCAAAAGATTGGGACTCGGGTCCGTGCTGGGATACCTGGTGGCCGGCATACTTATCGGCCCCGCCATACTTGGTTTTATTGGTAACGAAGGGCAGGACCTTATGCATTTTGCAGAATTCGGAGTAGTAATGATGCTGTTCATCATTGGCCTGGAGCTGGAGCCGGAGCTGTTGTGGAAATTGAGAAAGCCTATTGCAGGCATGGGTGGGCTGCAGGTTTTGGGAACAGCGCTTATAGTAGCAGCGCTTGCCCTGTTGTTTGGACTGAGCTGGAAACCAGCACTGGCATTGGGCATGATACTTTCCCTTTCATCCACCGCTATTGTACTGCAAACCCTCAACGAAAAAGGTTTGATGAAGTCAACCGCCGGGCAAAGCTCATTTGCGGTGCTTCTTTTCCAGGACATAGCCGTGATCCCTATGCTGGCCCTGTTTCCTTTGCTGGCCACCTTCACACCCGCAACATCGGCGGAGGTAAACGATCATAAAACATTTGTAAGCGATCTGCCGGGCTGGGGGCAAACACTGGTAGTATTGGGATCGGTGGCGGCCATTATTGTGCTTGGCCGCTTTCTTATCAGGCCGCTGCTGCGGCTGATAGCCGCCACCCGTTTGCGCGAAGTATTTACTGCCACTGCGCTTTTGCTGATAGTGGGCATAGCGGTGCTTATGACGCAGGTAGGGTTGAGCCCCGCACTTGGTACTTTCCTGGCGGGAGTGGTTTTGGCGAACAGTGAATACAAGCATGAACTGGAAAGCGATCTCGAACCCTTTAAAGGGTTGCTGCTCGGGCTTTTCTTCATAGCGGTGGGTGCATCTATTAATTTTCAACTCATTGTTCAGCAGCCATTGCTGATAGCGGGATTGGTAATGCTGCTGATGGTAGTGAAAGGCATAGTACTGTATACGCTCGGTAAGATCTTTAAGCTGGGCTTTAACCAAAACACATTGTTTACGGTGGCACTTAGCCAAGTGGGCGAATTTGCATTCGTATTATTTTCCTTTTCGCTGCAACAGGGAATTCTCCCGCCAAACATTGTAGATACCATGATGGCCGTGGTTGCCATCAGCATGGCGCTTACTCCGCTGGCCATGATGCTGCATGAAAAAGTATTTGCGCCGCGCTTTGGCGTAAAAGAATCAGCTCCTGAACGTGAAGCGGATGCTATTGATGAAAGAAATCCTGTGATCATAGCAGGCTTTGGTCATTTTGGAAATACGATCGGTCGCTTTTTGCGTGCGCATGGAATAAAGACCACCATTCTCGATATTGATTCTGAAAGAGTGGAAACCCTTCGCCGCCTGGGCTTTAAGGTGCATTATGGCGATGCATCCAGGTACGATCTGCTGCATGCTGCGGGAGCCTCCGAAGCAAAGCTCATCATCATTGCCCTTGAGCCGGAAGAGAAAAGACTGGAGATGATAGAAACCATTAAAAAACATTTTCCCAACCTGCGTATGCTGGTGCGCGCCAGCAACCGTTTTGATGCATACGACCTGATGAATGCCGGGATGCTGCACATTTACCGTGAAACGGTAGATACTGCTCTTCGGTTAGGCGTTGATGTGATGAAGATGCTCGGTCATCGGAGCTATATGGCCAACCGGGCAGCAAGAATGTTTTTCCGGCACGATGAGGCCAACCTCAAAAAGCTTTCATCAATAAAAGATTCGGACGAATACATTACTACGTCGAGGGCATATATAGAAGAAATTGAAAAAGCGCTGCAGGCAGATATGGGCGATAATTTACTTAAAGCAGATGCTGGCTGGGACGATGATTCGCTGATAGCAGAGGTTAAGGGGAATGGATTTGGAACGGCCGAGAAGGTTGTATAAGGCTATTAGTTTGTGAGCTGTGAGCTTCGAGCGGCGAGCAGTTGGCTCACAGCTCGTAGCTCACAGCTCGCAGCTTATTGATCTACCGGCATCTTGTTCTCCTGCAAATAATTCTTCAGCTCAAGCCCGATCTGTGCAATGAGGTCTGCATCTTCCAGCGTTTTATCGTCGCTGTTCATCAGCTGGCCTGATTTGATTTCATAAATGAGCTGACCGTATTTGAGGTCAAGGTCTTCATCTTTAAAATAGACTACATATTGAACCGCAGGAGATTCTCTTTTTTCAACCATTGCGGTACAGGTCCTGTTGTTGTATTCAAATGTTATTTCGAAAGGTTCCATAAAACAATTATTTAAAATAATCACGCCAGCTTTTCGATACCTTAAAGAAATATGCCAAAGAGATGCCATGATTTAAGCTGGCACGGCAATTACAATAAGCATTATAACATAATAATTATGAAAATCAGGAATCTGGCATTTGCGGCATTGCTCCCGTTCTGCACGGCTTGCAGCGATCAGGCTAAGTCAACAGAGGAGACAACAAAAAAAGCAAAGGACACAGTTGTAGACGATAGTCACATTGCTACCACACCTATTCCCCTGGATGGCTGTTATAGAATGGTTATCAACCGGGATACGGCCAATTTGCGTTTGAACGTGGTAGATAGCCTGGTGAGCGGGCATCTCAGTTATCATTGGGCGGAGAAAGATCATAACGACGGGTCGGTTAAAGGCATAGTCAGGAATAACCTGGTAATACTCGACTATACTTTCAGGTCAGGAGGAATGATGTCTGTAAGACAGGTCGTATTTAAGATGGCAGGCACAGCACTGGTAGAAGGTTATGGCGACCTGAACACCAGTAGCGACACCGTAAGGTTCAAAAATATCAACGGGCTGGATTATCAAACGGCGCATCCATTTATAAAAATACCTTGCATTGAATAGATAACACGAATTGTCTGCACGAATTTCACGAATTATTCAATTCAGATAAATTCGTGAAATTAGTG
>JBAVMD010000091.1:0-8885 GCA_049689695.1 Chitinophagaceae bacterium
GGTGCCTTCTGATCTTTACCGGTTTGTTTCTGATGTTAAAGACAAGCCTGAGATCAAAGTGAATGGCGCCGCGATAGATTACAGGATAGAAAAAGGCTATGCGGTGATTAAAAGGCAATGGAAAAAAGGAGACGTAATGGAAATGAACTTACCAATGGAAGTAAAGAGGGTAACAGCTCACCAGAACATAATTGAAAGCAAAGGAAAAGTTGCGTTGGAGCGCGGGCCATTGGTGTATTGTATTGAAGGAGTTGATAACTATGGCAAGAGCTCAAATATCATTTTGCCTTCTGATGCAATACTTACTGTTGAACACAAGCCAACATTGTTGAATGGAATAACAGTGTTAACGGCAGATCTGCCTTCGATCCTGATCAGTGAGAACGGCCAAAGTATAACCACACAAAAAAGAACGGTCACCGCAATTCCGTATTACGCGTGGGCAAACAGGGAGCAGAGTGAAATGGTAATATGGTTGCCGGAGAAAGTGAAGGATGTTGATTTGTTGGCGGTGGATGTAAAGAAATGATCAGCGAATTATAAAGAAAAAATAAAAGCCTGTAATTGAAAACTGCTGTTCAACTACAGGCTTTCGATTTTAATAGTAGCTATGCATGATCTTTATTTGTGTTGAAGATGAGATCCCACTAAAATTGAGTTCATCCACAGCGTCATTGTAATAGAACGTCAGCGGACCATGCCATTGCCCGCCTGCCAATGATGACGGAGCGCTGAAAACGTCACTACCGGAAGGCGCAGTGCCTATATCAAAAGTTGTGAGTGTTGTTGAAGGCTTAACCCAGAAAGAAAGAATACCCTTCGATACAGGGTGTGGTCCATCGCCTGTTAATGTAAATGTATCCGGGTTCCATACAGCCTGCGGTTGTCCGCTACCAGGAGTAATATATCCTGCCTGCGTAAACTGCAACCGCCTGATGCCAACATTCCAATATGCATTTTGCGGAATAATATATGCATAAGATGGAAAACCATTAGGTTCAAGATCAGCTGTATAAAGCCATTGCTCTTCTTCCTGTGATAATGAAAACAGGGGAGACCACACGCCGCTTTCATTGGCGCCCGCATTCAGGTTCATGGTGATTGAATTTGAACCTACTGCTGTTATGATAGCGCCTATTGGCCCGATCTTAACTCTCGACCCTACCGTTGGCAGGCCCAGGATATCCTGAAAGTGTACATTTGAAATGGTTGAATTGCCTGAAGAAAGATCACCTACAAATGCTCCACCTACCAATTCATAATAACAGCACACGATATAATAGTTTCCTGAAACCATACCCAGTGGTACATCTACGAGTGATATAACTCCGGTGGAATAATTTACCGCACTTACTTTTCCTAACAGATCGTCGTTGTTGATGAGAAAGTAATCTCCAACCGCTACGAGGTTTTGATAAGAAAGTGTCATGGTAACAGAGGCTGTTCGCGCAGAACTGTTCACTGTTGTGGCCATTTGTGAAACCGTTGAAAAAGCTGATTTGTGATAGCTTCCGGCCCTTATGAAAATCTCTGCGTTCCTGAGATTCTGATAAGTAGAAATAGATGCAGGATCGGTAATAGTGATATCTCCGTAAGCAACTATTTTCCTGTCTGGGGATACAGTATAGCCTGAATACTCGCTGTATCCGATATACAGGTTCTCTCCTGCACGGCAGTTTTTGAAACTAAGCCCTTTCAAACCCGTTAGTAAACGTTCATCCTGCCCTAAAGGCGGCAGATCGAACCAGCAGTTATTGAAAGAGATATTTGTTCCTTTAAAATAAAGGCGCTTGTCAAAAAGGTCTTCATAATACCGCATCTGGCAGGAATCGAATTCCACGTTCGCGCCAAATAAATGAGAATGCGGATAAAGTATAGGAGATGTATTTCTGTTGAAATCAAAATTGCAGCCTCGTAACTGAACAGGTCCTACTGTAGTGCTGATATCACCTATTCTATACAATTGTTCGCCAAACATATTTTCAAATGTTACCGGATGCTGGGCAGTGACCTGGAAGCATTGTATAACGGTGCCGGCTATGTTCCAGCCATTAACATAGGGTGCAGTGCCTTGTTGGTCTCCCCATGTTATGGTGTCTAAAAGTGTATGAACTCTGTCCCAGCTGATGGCATTCATCACGAAATTATCTTTTGATTGCCGCTGGCCCGATGCCACCGCTGCTTTGCAAACCTCCAGCGCACAATCGCGAATAATAATATTATCAGCCTGCTGGCTGTAACCGTTGGGACTCATCATCACACATACTGTGAACCCGTACACCCTGCATTCTTCAATGATCACTCCGGAAGATCCGCTTGCAGAATAATCCCCGCCGGTACCACGATACCAATCCTCAAGTCCGGGGTATTCATCATATGTAGGTACAGTTTCAAAAGAGAATGGATCAATGCAGATACCTGCATATGGAGAATGCTGTGAATCGCGTACACTGTAGCTACTTGCCCATGTACTGTATGGACGTTCATAGTATTCCTTCCAATCAGTATCACTGAAAGGCGGATTGAATTCCCCTTCTACAGAAATGCCTTTGATCTTCATGCTTCTTGCCCTCTGTATACCAATGGCGAATGTGTCCGTATAACCAACGGTTTTAATTCTTGCCTCAGGCGTGATCTGGTTGAAATGCGCGGCATCCTGCCCGATAAGGTTAATGGTTACAAACTGATAATTGGTACCATCCCAATCATAAATGATAATCTGACTTTCGATGTTGTAAGTTCCTCTGGGAAAATAAAGGTTGCGTGTAACAGATGGATTGGCAACAATAGTATCCACAGCTTTCTGGATGGATGGCTGATCATCATTTGATCCATCACCCAAAGCACCAAACCATTTTACACTCACCATATCGCCGGTAACTCCTTCCGGGTTAACAGTAACATCTTCATCAAAGATCATTTGCTGATAAGAAGCATCGATGATACCTCCATTGATGGTAACAGTTCCTGTAATATAATTACCACCGGCAAAACGAAGTATCTGTCCCGCGTTAATAGTAATTGTGCCCGTTAGCGCAATTCCTGATTCTTCAGGTAGATCGAATACGATCTCTTTAATATCAGTATTGCCAAGCAGGGTTGCCAGTCGCGAGCTGTTTGTGCTCGCAGAATTGCCTGGTAAAATACCGGCCCATGCTGCGCGATACGATCCGTCAGCTATCCTGAACAAATATTTGCCTGACGTTGGCGAATTAAAATAAAAAATGTTGTCTACTGAAGCTCCCGACGGTAAGGCATCTAATTCTACTAAAGTTCCTTTAATGTCATCAGGGAATGCCTGTGCAGGCTGGCTGGAGAATGAGACGGGTGTGTTTATGACATTACCCGTGTAGGTATTGCTCATTTTGATAAGGTTTAATGAGGTATCAAATTAGCTAAAATATTTAGTAAATTCTTGGCGTGGGAAGTGGTTTAACAAAATGATAAATGCACCCAAGCTGGCATGTGTCTAATTTATAATTCACTAATTGTTGACCTGGCTCAACAAAATAAAAAAACTCTTTCTTTCATTAGAAAACCTGATCTTTTTTTTCATTCTTTACTAAGTAAATGTACTATCCGCGACCGATTCTATGATAAACCAGGTTATTAAAGTCCGTCTATGATTACCTTAACCACCTCTTTATCTTCCGCGTGGAAGAAAATCGGGTCCATTGGAATTACTCCTCAGATGGACGAATACGAAAAACGAAAACTCAGAGTTTTTAACCAGCTTAATTTTATTGGTATTTTTTGCGGGCTATTTCTGCCGGTAGCCGGAATTTTTGATGGGCAGGACCTTCCATGGATTGCTACGCTCGTTGCTTTTTCACCGGCGCTTATCAGTTCCACAGTGCTGTTGCTTAACCAGAAAAGAAAACATGAATTATCGCGGCTTGTTTATTTTTCATTGTATCCGGTAATTACTTCATTAGTATATGCGGTTGGATTGGATGTAGGAGTGGAATTGTTTTTTATACTTTACGGAGTACTTGCGGTGTTTTATATGCAGAAGCCGATCAATGGCTTCATTGCTTTTTTTGTTTCGATTGCCTGCTACCTGTTGGTGTATGTATTTTTTGATGATTATTCTTATTACGTAAAAACTGCGTCGTTCGATTTTTATGTGCTCAACCATTGTGTTGCGATCATCTTTATTTTCTTTGCTTTGTCGTGGATAAAAAAAGAGAACAATGGCTACCAGTCAGGGATGTTGCAGAAGAACAGGGCGCTTCATAAAACCAACCTGGAAATTGAAAAACAAAAGGAGGAGATCGCAAAAAAAGCGGAACAGCTTTCTGAGCTGAATGCAGAAAAGAACAAGCTGTTCTCTGTTATTTCGCATGATCTCAAAATGCCGATCTATGCCTTGCGTAATTTGTTCCGCAGCATCGATCACCAAGACCTGCCTGGTGATGAATTGAAGTTGATGGTCCCGGAGATCGTCAAAGACCTGAACTACACTACCTCTCTCATGGAGAATTTATTACTATGGGCTAAATCACAAATGCAGATGGATGCGATCCAGATCCAAGGCATGGATATAGCTCAGATGATCGACGAGACTACTCACTTGCTTCGCCTGCAGGCAGAAGCCAAAAGAATATATATACAAAGAATCCCTGATCAGTCTGTATATGTATTTGCTGATAGGGACATGTTGAATCTTGTATTGCGCAACCTTGTATCAAATGCTATTAAATTCACCCCGGAGAATGGAAATATTGTTATAGAAACTGCCGACCTGGGAGCTGATATTGAGGTCTCCATACGGGATACGGGAGTAGGCATGACGCGGGATATACTGGACAAGATTACAGAAAATAATTTTTATTCTACAAAGGGCACTGCCAATGAAAGTGGCACCGGTTTAGGGCTCATGCTCTGCAAGGATTTTTTGAAGAAGATCGGCAGCCGCATGTATATTGAAAGCGAGTATGGAAAAGGAAGCACGTTTTCATTTACGCTTCCTAAGCCAGTTGTGAAGGCGAAAGAGGCTGCGTAACAGTATGAGGTTTTCATGCAATCAAATTGGTAAAATTCCCGAAGACCCCTTACGTAGTTCGGCCAATACTGTTGGTTGATCTTTTATTTCCCCCAATTCATCGATATGCCTCAATTCTATTCCATCGGCAAATAACACCTGGCCAATGAGGCGGCTGCGGTGGCAATCGGCCGGCTTGCGCTCACTGCACATCAATGCTATGTTCAGTTCTTTTTCTAAAGCTAATTTCACGCGGGCGATTCCCTGCTGGAAATAATCTTTCTTCTTCAACAGTTCATAATCGATCTTCCCTTCTATATTGTAGCAGCTGGGATCATTCGGCCGGCCGCCCAATGTATCTCCCATAAAAACGTAGGTAATGCCCTTCTGCTGCAGGTCTGATTGAAGCTGCTTCTGATTGTATTGAGGGTTGAAGCGGGAGTAAGGACGTGAGCGCACATCCAGCAAATATTGTATATCGAATTTTTTCAGAAGAGCAAGCAACTCCTCTGCCTTACGTGTGCCATGCCCGATAGTATGTACATGTTGTAAAGGCATTTATTTTCCACTCGTTTTGTACCGTTCTTTTTCTTCCTCGAGCATCGCGATCAATTTGTCGTTTGATTTTTTTACATGTTCCAGATTATTGATCATTTTCTCCTGTTGCTCGATGCGCTCGTTCAGGCGGTTTATCTGGGCCTGGAGCTCCATCACCTCCGCATTGCGCATGCTCCTGAGCGGTTCCTCTGCGCTGAATTCATCAAAGAAATTATACTTCAACGCCACACAAATGCGCCACAGGCGGGTGGTATTAATATCCTCCTTCCTGAAAATATTGGTGACGTTTTGTTTTGTAGTAAGGATTAGTTGGCCAAACTTTTCATAGGTCAATGGAGTTTCATCAAATTTCGCCCTGATGAGCTTTCCAATGTGAACAGGGGCGGTGATCTTTTTTTTGCTCATTAATATGCATTTTTAGAACAAAAACAAAATTTGTCAATTAGTCGGATAAAATCTTTATTTATCGTAAATTATTTATTTACATTTGACGACACTATTTGTATAATGCTTTATATTTGATCTGCATTCCGGATTCAGAAAAAATCAAGAATGTTTTTATAGTAGCTTAGCGACTCTAAATAAAATATTGAGTTCGCTTTGAGTCTTGTCGTAGAAAAACTGGTAATTTTTAAGAAGACAAAGACGAAAAGTAGTAGCTCACGCTTTGGCGTGGGCTCACTTATTCTGTCTTCTTAGGTATACCAGTACCTTCTGCGACGATGCGGTGACCCATGCCATTTTTTATTTCATCTTCGTTCTCCGAAGATGATCTTTAGATACTGCGCATCTCCGCTCCATAAGACTCATCATTTACAGCCATCAGAAATTAACCGGCAGCATTTATTGGCAGCAGCATTTCCCGTGGGGGGACATGATAAAATCAGGATAAGGCTTTGTATTTATCATGGCTGCTGCCGGCTGCCCTTTACTGCGCAAAAACCAACCTTATATATGAACTATCTAAAAAACCCGCAGCCCGAGTTCTCTATTGTCGCCTTCCAGGCTGGCCATAAAAGCGCCTTCAACCGCGTTTTCGATCATTATTACCCTGCGCTTTGTTTCTTTGCCACGCGCCTTATACAGGATGTATCCGTGGCAGAGGATATTGCGCAGGAAGCATTGATCAAACTCTGGGAAAAGCATACGGGTTTTCACAACGCAAAGGCCATTAAATCCTTCCTGTACATCACCACCCGCAATGCCTGTTTCAATTTTTTAAAACGCATGCAATCAGGGGCTAAGAACCACCAGCAATGGTCGCAGGTCTGGGACGAGTCAGAAGACTATGTGTTGAACCAGCTTACCAGGTCAGAGGCCATACGCGAGCTGTACCATATGCTCAACATGCTTCCTACGGAATGCAGAAGGGTAATGCGTCATAGCTTTATTGATGGGTTAGACAACCAGGAGATTGCAAAACAATTGAATATTTCCATTCATACCGTAAGAAACCAGAAAGCAAGAGCTATTTACCTTATCAAAAAGAAGCTCGGCAATAAGGCATTGCTGATGCTGAGCCTTATGTTATTGCAGATGCACCAAAGCCCTGCTGGTTTGATAATACCCAAAACACTTCACTGATTTTTACCCGCTTATTTCTTCCGCGTAATGTGTGTTATACACATGCCTCTAAAATTATTTTTCCCGTCCGTTTAGTACAATTGGTCGTAAAAATTGTTTTTATAATGACCGTGTATAAATGGTCGGGAAGCAGTCAGCCAATTGCATCCTCCAATACAGTCTCAGTTCAATACCATGATTTTCTCATGGGTAGCTAGGTTTAATAGCCGCAGGGGAAGTTTTTACTTTCCCTGCCTTTTTACCGCGTCGTATGATATAAGTCTGGCATATGTCATAAAAAATAAGAACCGGGGCTGGACGGAGAGTAAGATTGGATAATATTCTTTTATTTGGTGGTAAAATTGAAATAGGTTTTGTTGCAGAGGGAGCAGCCAACGCATTTTGTAATGTAGATGATGTGTCACTTATAAAATGCAACAGCATTAATTACTCTGCTTGTCTGAAATGCACTATCGACATGTTTTCCTGCAGCCTGATCATGAAAGCATCAACGCCTTCTTCCTGCGCAGCGGTTGACAGTTCGCCTTTAGTAAGCAGCAGGTATTCTCCGTACACACCTAATAAAGTAAGCGCGCCGGTAGTATAAGTGATGGCGACGGTATGAACGGAAGGATTGGTAACGTCTGAAGCAACCAGTTCAAATGCGTGCGACTCAAACGTGAGATCTGACCTGCCCAATGTGTCTTTAAGACCAGGAATGCGATTGTTCAGTCCCTTAATATACAGACCGATAGAAAAACCCACCTTATAGTGAAGTGATTGCGCTTTTGGATTAGCTGCAATCACTTCTTCTAAGGTTTTGTATTTGAAATCGGGGTTGTATGCCTGCACCTGCATGAGAAATTCATTGTACGTATCATTGTACACATCCCGTTCAAAAGCAGTGACCGCATTTTTATCGATCACCTGTTTATAAGCCAGCTTAACCAAAGTTTGTTGCATTGTTTACAAATTACGCAGCCACATAAATAGTATGTACAAGGTCATATCCTCCAGAAGCATTGGCCGTTACCGTAGCCAGTTCATTACTCAATGAATCCCTGATAATATTATCTGTACTGTTCTTTGTTGAATTCTGTCCGTGCGCGGAATACAGGCTGGTGTTGTACACCGTTGTATTTATGTCTTCCGGAAAAGCTATCTGCGTGGTAAGCTTCAGTGCATTGTTCACGTATACCTGTGCATGTATGTGCGTAACGCGGCCAGTGTACCAGCCCGGATAGATAGAAACAAATTTTACCTGGCCGGCGGCATCAGAATATTGCAGCCCCCTGCAGAATACCAGTGAACTGTTGTTCTGCGTACCCAGGTAACCTGAATTGGAATAGCCTGAATAATAGCCGTCTTTATCACAATGCCAGATGTCTACCCGCGCATTGGAAATAACGGCGCAATTATTATTCACATTTTTTATGGTGATGATCATGTTCAGGGGGATGCCTGTTTTACCATCGGTTATATCGATGCGTTGTATAGAAGAGCCGCGGCTTGCATAAAGCGGGTAAGGGCCATCGGTTTCAGAATCAGTAACCGTACAATTGCCGGAACCGGTGCCTGAAGCATCGTTTGTTTTTTTGCAATTACTGAGCACCGGTATAATAGAAGCTGCGCCGAGAAACCCGAGACTATTTCTTAAAAAATCTTTTCTTTCCATGAGCTGAACTTTTGATTGGTATTGTAAAATTTCTTTGAATTGGGGAGGCAGCCAATTAATATAGATGAAGCGGTATTTTGTACCGGTAAATGCAGTATTCAGATT
>JBAVMD010000092.1:0-2632 GCA_049689695.1 Chitinophagaceae bacterium
AGATACCTCAGTGTTTTTTGGCAAGCCCGATATAAGATATTATTTAGACGATTTCACGCGCTTTCCCACCATGGAAGAAGTGATGCGGGAGTTTGTTGATGCCGTTCGCATAAAAAAGGAAAGAGATGGATTTAAGTATGAAGTGATGAACATGCCTGCCAAGTTGTTTTTCAATGCAGATCCGTTGGTGCTGCTGGACGGCGTGCCTTTGTTTGATGCGGGCAAGATCGTTGCTTTTGATCCGCTCAAGATCAAAAAGATCGATGTAATACAAAGAAAATATTTCTGGGGCAATCTCGTCAATAACGGTATTGTGAGTTATACCACTTACGAAGGTGATCTTGCCGGGTTTGAGCTTGATCCGGCAGCGGTGATCATGGAATTCCAGGGATTGCAGTTGAAGCGTGAATTTTATCAACCTGACTACAGTACATCAGATAAAAAGAACAGCCGTGTTCCTGATGCAAGGAATGTTTTGCTGTGGCAACCGGGATTAATGGCTGATGCAAAAGGAAAATCTGCGATAAGTTTTTATACTTCAGATGTGCCGGGAAATTATATTGTAGTAGTGCAGGGAATTAGTAATGACGGAGTACCGGGGAGTAAGATGATGATGATGAGTGTGAGAGAATAAATCAGCTCACAGTGGGTTGTAAAGGAAACGATACGTTATACCACGCATTACTCCCCACTCACCACTCCCCACTCACAACTCACTTCTTCTTCACTGCCGTAAACACCCCATTCGGCTGAAACGTCTTCATAGCCGTTACTTCATTCTTATCATTCAATTCAAACTTCAGGCTGAAGCCTTTCAGCGTTTTAAAATCAAACTCATGTTTTTTTGTTGGTACTAATTCATAATCGGGCTGGCCGCTCACAAGTAACATGAGCGTACTGTCTCCCCGCAAATACACTTTTACTGCCATTCCTTCCAATTCATATTCGCCTTCATACTTCTGCAGCTCTGCTTTTGTAAGCGCCAGGGCAGGAGGCATGCGGGTAAATTCAATATCCTTCACGGCTGGCTCCATTTGTGTTTGAAATGAGCTGAATTCTCCTTTGTTATCCATGAGGAACCGTATTTTATTTCCATCACCTCCCTGGTCTTCCACGGGTTGCTCAGTAGAGATCACATCGAATATATCGTAGTGATAGTGCCTCAGGTACCATTTTCTTACAAAGCGGTTGTAGTGTACCCATAGCGTGTCTTTATCGAGTACTACGTTCATCTTTCCATAGCCTGCATTTTCAAATACACCGGTATAATCAGCCAGCTGATGCGATGGTTTTGTATTGGGTTTGCGGTTGATGCTGTCTGTATTGGGTTTTTGATTTGCGGCAGCCTTATTCTTTTCAACAGCATCTTTCTGGAATTTGCTCCAGTTGCGATAGGAGAGCCCGAGTAATTTATCGGCAATGGTATTACGGATGATGCCCGGCAGCGTAGAGCCATCCTGGTTAACCAGCACTACAATGCCAATACTGTCCGCAGGAAAGAAACAGGTGCTTGCGCTAAATCCATCGATGTTGCCTCCATGGTCTACGCGGTAATGCCCGCGGTAAGAAGTAAGAAACCAACCCAATCCATAATTGCTGAGGTGTATGTCAGGGTTTTCTTTTGAAGGCAGCGCGCCGCCAATGACCATCTGCGATGAAATTGCCTGGCTCACATACGAACCCGGCAATACTTCTTTGCCATTGAACTTGCCGCCATTGATCCAGGTGATCACCCAATTGGCCATGTCCTTTACAGTAGAATTAATAGAGCCGGCAGGACCGATAGGATCGATGTTCATATACTCCATTTTCATCACGGAATCTTTCTGCTCTTTATAACCAAAAGTGAAATCTGTTTCTTTCTGAAGATCGTTCACGGAAAAGTTAGAGCGCTTCATGCCCAGTGGTTCAAATATCTTTTCTTTCACAAGCGCTTCCCATTTTTTTCCATACAGTTTTTCTGCAAGCACGCCTTGAGCAAGGAACATGAAGTTATTGTATTGCCATCTTGAACGCAGCTCCGCCGAAGGCTCCAGGAAGCGAATGCGGTACAACAAGCTATCCCGCGGAGAAGTTGCGCCATACCATGAATAATCATGCCTGGGCAGTCCGGTACGATGGGTCATCATATCTCTTGCGGTTACATGATTAGTGAGTTGCTCATTGTAAAATTGTAATTCCGGCAGGTAATTGAACACTGGTTTGTCGAGATCGAGCTTGCCATCTTTCACCAGCATGCCCAGCAGGGAAGCAGTGAAAGCTTTGGAACACGAACCGATGGCGAACTGTGTGTTCTCGGTAGCGGGTGCCTTCTTTTCCCAATCTTTATAACCAAATCCTTTCGCATATACGAGCTTGTTCTTTTCCACAACAGCAACTGCGCAGCCGGCCGCATGCCATTCTTTCAAAATGCGGTTCACGAAAGTGTCTAAGTTGGTGAAACGTTTGTCAACGGTTTGGGAATACGTGGCAGCGGAGAATAACAAGATGCTGGTAAGGGTTAGAAAGCTTCTCATGAGTTGTTGTTTAAATCTTAGATAGCAAGCATCAAATAATAAAGAAAAATACAAATAATAATATTTAATTTTTTTTCAACGACTCACTGTCATCCCGAATCCCCGCAGCAAGAACT
>JBAVMD010000093.1:0-13727 GCA_049689695.1 Chitinophagaceae bacterium
GTATTCACCTCTGGGTCAAAGCCTGAGTAGTCAGTGATCACAAACAGGTTCTGACCAGTTACAAAAACAGTCAGGCCTTTTACTGCACGTCCCACATTACCAATCGTATAGCTCAGGGTAGCGTTTGACAATTTCAGGAAATCTCCTTTTTCAAGATAGCGTGAAGAAGAAGTGATCGCATTCGACTTATCTTCTTTAACTCCGCCGATCAGGGAAGAAGCAATGTTCCTGTTACCCAGGTTGTTAATAGGTATTACAGACATCAATGTATTGTTATAGATCTCATGTCCGAAAGCGCCATGCATATTCAGCGTAACCAGCAATTTCTTAAACCTCAATTCAGTGTTAAGTCCCAGCAGGGCATTAGGATTAGGATCTCCTATATAATACATGCTGTTACCATTATCTGTGTAAGTGCTCAGTCCGGTAGTTTTATCGATACCGAGATATTCCCTTACATAAAATGCGTTCAGCGGATGATCATTAGCCAGGCGTTGAACAGCAGCACCTGTACTTCCCTGTCCGTGCAATGCACCGGTTAATACTGTTGGACCAGAATAGCCCTTGATAGTATTCTGGAGGAAAGCAGCGTTCACTCCCAATGTCCAGTCGAAATTGCTTCTTCTTACGATCACGCCGGTCAATGCTACTTCCAAACCTTTATTGATCACTTCACCATTCAGATTGATCCAGTATTTGGCAGCAGGAGCAGGTTGAATGGCATCGAAATTAAATAACAGATCAGTGGTTGATTTGTTGAAATAATCGATGGTACCAAATAACCTGTCGCCTATCAGGGAGAAGTCGATACCTGCGTTGATGGTAGTTGAAGTTTCCCATTTAAGATCAGGGTTGGCAACGTTGGTCTGGCCCAATGTGGCGGGACCTGAAATACCAAGCGCATATCTTTCCTGGGCAGAACCGGCAGGGAATTCCTGGTTTCCGGTACGTCCCCAGCCTACTCTTACTTTAAGATTATTTACAAAGCTTGATGACTTCATGAACTCTTCATTGGTAACATTCCATGCTACGGCAAATGAAGGGAAGTAACCATACTTATTATTATCACCGAATTTGCTTGAACCGTCAGCTCTCATTGTAGCTGTCATCAGGAATTTATCCTTGAAGTTCAATCCTATGCGTCCGAAATAAGACTGCAATTCACTTGTAGGATCAATAAAGGAGAACAAGCCCCTGCTTTCCTGTGATGTATTCTGGAAGATATAAGTATAATCCAGGTCCTGGGTCTGGAAATCCTGGGCATTCATTCCATATCCTCTGTAATTGAATTTCTGGTATTCATAACCAGCAAGTGCATTTATGTTCAAAGAAGGATTGATCTGCTTTGTATAGTTCAGGGTATGCGTATACTGTTGTGTAGTACGCTCCTGGTTTCCAACAAATGCAGCTCCCCTGCCTTCAATACCCGTAAGATTAAGCCAGCTGAGGATAGAAGCGCGCCTGTTACCAATTCCGTAGTTAACACTGAAAAGGAATTTATACTCCAGGTCGTTCGTGATCTTGAAAGAAGGAATTACGCTCGCAAGTACTTCCGTGATCTTTGAACGGTCGTCATAAGCGTTCAGGATCGCCAAAGGATTGATGGTAGTATTTCCGAGTGCAGGGTCTTTGATAACAATAGTGCCATCAGGATTTGTGAGCGCATGTGTGGGATTCCACTGCAGTGCCTGACCGATAAGGCTGCCTTCAAAACCGGCATCCGTAGAGATCGGCGCTATCTGCTCAGCATTCTGAGAAGCTATGATGTTGAAATCAAGACCAAGTCTCTTGCTCTCCAGGAATCTGAACTGACCGCTGATGTTTGCAACATATTTCTTGAAATCAGTTCTTTTCACGATGCCCTGCTGGTTAACAGCGCCTATAGACATGCGGTATCTTCCGCCTTCAGTTCCGCCAGACATTGATACGTTGTAATTCTGTGTAAAGCCTGTGCGCAGGATAGCATCCATTGCATCTACGCTTGTACCAAAATCGCCTGATGTGATGCCATAGCTTTTCAATGCAGCACGGTATTCCTCACCGGTAAGCACATCATATTTTTTCAGTATGCTGCTCACACCGGCTGAAGTATTGAACTCAATTTTAGGTTGACCAGTAACACCGCGCTTAGTGGTGATGATCACAACACCGTTAGCGCCTCTTGATCCGTAGATGGCTGTTGCAGATGCATCTTTCAATACATCTATCGAAGCGATATCATTCGGGTTGATGAAGTTCAATGGGTTTGCAGAAGGCGTGTTACCGAAGCTGCCACCAAAGCCCGGCCTTGGAGACCTGCCATCGAGCGGCACACCATCAATAACAAACAAAGGCGAGTTACCGGAACGGATAGAGGAGTTACCCCTGATCCTGATGGTTGTACCACCACCGGGCGCACCACTGTTGTTTACTATCTGAACACCTGATACTTTACCTTGTATCAACTGGTCAGGCGCGGTTACGATACCGCGGTTAAAGTCTTTTGCTTTTATGGAAGTAACGGAACCCGTAAGGTCTTTCTTTCGGGCCGTACCATATCCTACAACAACTACCTCATTCAGGTTATTGTTGGCGGAAGAGGTTAGAGAAACATCAACTGAAGTTTTACCACTGATGTCTATATCCATAGAGCCGAAGCCTATGTAAGAAACTACCAGTGTGGTTACATCGTTACCTACTGTAATGCGGAATGAACCGTCATTTCCTGTGGAAGTACCGCCGGTACCGCCTCTCGGCTGAACAGTTGCTCCAACAATGGGAGAACCATCTTTTGAGTCAGTTACCCGGCCAGAAATTACTTTTTGGGCTAAGACCGTGTGGGTCATGAGTAGCAGCAATAGAGGGAGGCTGATCCTCACAAGCAGTCGTTGGGTTATCATAATCAATGATTTAAAAAAACGTATTTGGCGTCTAATTTAAACCTTTTTGTGTATAATTAACACTTCTTTGCAGTTTTTTTTGCTCTGTTTAATTTATACGCAAACGTTTTCGAAACTTTTCAAACGGCCTATTCTATTTACGCAGCAAAAGCGGGCGGAGATGCCTCCGCCCGCTTTTCTTTTTGACAACTTCTAAAATTTTATTGCTCCTGAAGGTGCTAATGCACCTGTATCACCACTTTGCGGGTAGCCGTAAACGCACCAGCCTTTACCCTAAGCGTATATACCCCGGCGCTGATAGACCTTCCTTTCAGCAGGTATTGTACCGGCAGGTTGTGCGTGCCCGCGGTAAGATTGGTTGACCACGTATTAAGCAACTGGCCGGAAGCATTGAGCACCTCTATAGCAACTCCACCCGCCTGGGGCATAGCCAATACCAGCTTAGATGCGGCATTAAGCGGGTTCGGATAAATCACAGCAGAAAATGACGTTGGCACCGGCGTTGGCGGAGGAGGCTCAACAGGTTTCAGGTTTTTATTGACAAAGACTTTGTATTCGCCCGCAGCAAGGTTGAATGTTTGCGCCGATCCTGTTGCTGTAAATGTTTCGTTGGCCGGGTATGTGTACCAGGTGCCCGCCTGCGGAAAGCTGACATTGCCCGATAAAGCGTTCACATCAAAATTTCCTACAATTACTACGCTCAGGTCGGTTGAAGTCAATTGCATGTTCTTGAATGCCCCCGCCAGGTTATAGTTCAGAGAACCGGTGGTGAAGGTTGAAGGAAAGTCTTTCCGCAACTTAATAATAGAAGCATAGCTATCGAACAAAACTCTTCTTCGGTCTTGCTGCTGATAGTCCCAGCGAATGGGTTTAGGGTCAAGCTTGGTATTGCAGTCCCCACCTTCACCATTGGTGGACAGGTAGCAGCGCGAGTAATCGTAACCCACCTCGCCAAATTGCCAAATCATGCGCGGGCCGGGGATAGCAAGATAAAATGCCGCGGCCAGTTCCATTCTCTTAAGCGCGGTGGTAGTATCCTTAGTATTCTGACCGGCGCCTTGGTTGCCGTATTTAATATTCTTATACATCAACCTTTCTTCGTCATGACTTTCCATATAAGAATTCAAATGCGGTTGCGCAAATCCCCTGGCCTTATGTGTTGACCATTCGAAATTGCTGTTATTATTAACGTTGTAGCCCATGGTGGCCTCGTTAAAGTTGTAATTGCCATTACCCCAGAGCATCATGCCTGCATCTGCAAGATCTTTTTCTTCGCTGTTATCAGCGAGATGCTCGAGAATTACATAAGCGCCCGGACTGGCGGATTGCACAGAATCGCTGATGCGTTTTAAAATGCGCACGCGGCTGGTGTCGTAAGCAGAAAGCTGCACATCTGTTGTGGTTGCCTTTTGGGTAAAGCCTTTTGTAAAATCGAAGCGGAAGCCATCCACTTTGTATTCCTTCAGCCAGAAATCCGTTACCCTATCTACAAAATATTTTGTTGGCGCTGCTTCATGGTTGAAATCGTATCCGAATTTTATTGCCGCATGCGGCGCTACGGGATTGAACCAGGGATTATCAGGAGTTGGCCTGTCATTAGCGGCATCGAAATACATTTTTACCATGTGCGATGGCTGGTACGAGTGGTTCAGCACTATATCGAGTATTACAGCCATTCCATTGCTGTGGCAGGAATCGATCAGCTCTTTCAGGTTTCTTGCCGGGCCATAATATTTATCCGGTGCAAAATAAAAAGAACTGTTATATCCCCAGCTGATGTTTCCTCCAAATTCATTTACAGGCATCAGTTGAATAGCGTTTACGCCAAGCCGCTTCAGATAGCTGAGTGTGTCCTTTAATGTTTTGAAATCGTGTGCTGCTGTAAAATCACGCACCAGTAATTCGTATATAACAAGATTCCTTTTATCAGGACGATTAAAGCTGCTGTTACGCCAGGTGTATTGCGGCGCCCTTGTCTGCAACACACTTACGATATCAGTTGTTTTGCCTGCAGGATATGCTTTTAGATTTGGATAAGTAGCTGCAGTAATGAATTGATCGTTATTAGGGTCTAAGAATTTTTCTGCATAAAAATCCGCTATGCGAAGATTGCCGTCTACCAAATATTGAAATGCGTACTCAGTGGAAGGCGTAAGGCCGTTCAGCTGAACCCAGAAATATTTTCCATCGGGTGTTTTATTCATCTGGCTGCCTACGGATTGCGTCCAGTTATTAAAATCACCAATAACATTTACACTGCTCTTGCCCGGAGCAAACAATACCAGTACTACAGATGTATCGCCTTGCAGATAATTGATGCCTTCCTGCACGCCAACGGGCAAAGGCGCAATGCCTACAGCCGGAGAAGCAAAAAAGTTGAATGTGTCGCTGAGTGTTGTAGCGCCGATTATTGCGCGGCCCACCACCTGCTGGTTACCTGCTGTTGTAATCAGGGGTGCGGCTATTATACTGTCAACTCCCGGGAAAGACTGTATCTGTGTTCCGTTAAAATACAGCTGAAGCGTACCGGTTTGGTTTGATTTATATGCGAGATCGATGGTATTGCCAACTGTCCTGGTTGCAGCTTCCACCTTAGGAATAAAATACGGCTCAAAAGGCGGACGCGTAAACTTAGACGCGGGCGCGCTTCCATATACAGAAATATACATATTGCCCATATCCACTGTAATATCTGAAGTGCGCTGCACCTGCAAGCCGTTCCCATTGCGAAACAGAATAGCAATCTTGCGGATAGTTTCTCCCACCGGCACGCCAAAAAAATTACGGATGTTGGAAATGCTGAACTGGTATTTATTAGGAGCAATAAGCGTTGCCTTAGCCAAAGGATCTGTTGTAGCCCACGCAAATTTTACATACTTCCAGTCAGTGTTATTAGTGCTGAGGTTTGTAATAACGCCTACATGCACGAACACATCGTTGGTGTTTGCATAGTTAAGCAACCCCTGGTTGCCCTTGCTGCAATCCACAACAATTGAAAGCGCAGAATTATCCAAAGGAAAATCCGGTGCAGTAGTAAGCAGTTGCGAAAAAGAAGGCTTGCCTGCGCATATCGCCATCAACAAAAACAATCCATATCTCAGCATAAACTTCAATTTACTTTACCGATAATGACCAATGACTTAATGACCTAATGACTGCTGCCCATTCAAAAACCGTTCAGAAAAAAAGCTGCCTCTTGCAATGCAGGAGGCAGCTTTTCCAAATTCCTTACCTCAAAGAATGGTATAAGTACCTGTAGATTCGTCTAACGTAATGGTATAAGTGCCGCCGGTAGCCGGAGTTTTAAAATTGTCTCCGCCATCGTATTTGATCTTTCCCCCGCCTGCATCTTCATAATCAAATGCGCCCCATGCGTTGCCGGAAACAAATTTGAATTGTTTGTTGCCGAACAGCTTTACAGTGATCTGCCATTTGCCGCTTCCAACATAAGTCATTTGCGGAGAAGTGGGAGGATCCCATTGATTAACACCTGCTACATCAATTCCATCTCCAACAATGCGCATTTCAGTAGCCGCAGATATTTCGTATTTCAACTGTTGAGGATCAGTTCCATCCCAAATTACCCTGCTGCGTTGCGGAGTGTTGGCTACAAGATTTGCACCGTTGCCATCTGTATCCAGCAGGCCGTTTGCACTGCCTTTTCCCCACCATCTTGATTTATCAGGAGTACCGTTATCCCATTCGGTCCCATCGTGCAGCTTAAATTCATCCGTACCATTTGTTGGAGCTACTATCAAAAATTTGTTAGGTCCGTAATAAGCGCCAAAGATCGGCGAGCCGGCATTCCATCCCTGCATGTTGCCCACAATACCAACCTGCTTTTGCTGAACGTATGCTTTAGGGCTTGCCGCATTTGTAAGATCAAGCGTAAGCCTGTAAATGCCTGATGTTGCTATCTGGAAGTTACCGCCCTGGTTAAAGCCGGTAGTGTAAATTCCATTGCTTCCCCCGGTATTACCGTAAGCAGAACCCCAGTCGCCTTTTGTTTTGGCGAACTTAAATTCATCACCTGCATTGAGCTTTACATAAGTGTAGAACACTTTAGTGTAACGATCAGCTTTCTTATCAACTACTATTTCCATCGGGTTATTAATATCCCAGCCTGTAAAGCTTCCCACAACATACAAGCTCACTTTGCGAAGAATGTAGATGATGTTTTCGTATTTAGACCACAGTGTGAAAGTTCCTGATGTTGCTCTTACGCTCCACTTCAGTTTAGCCACCTGGCTCAGGTCTGTCAATCCTTTTGCATTCAACGAGTCGCTGATCTGCTTCCATGAAATCTGGAGGCTGGTATCGGCGCCGTTATTGCCGGATGCAATAGTGAACAGCGGAGATGTTAATGAACCCGTTTCACTTGCAAATGCAAGCTGATATTTCACCGGGTTAGCCGTATTGGCAGGAGTAGCCTTCTGCCATTTGAAAGTAATGAAATCAGCGCCCGATGTAGGGTTGATTTCAATATTGCTGGTTGAAGAAAGCGGTCCGTAAATAGCAAACGGAGTAACGCCATCGCCAAATCTTGTAATAGAAATACCAAAGCTGTTGGTTGAACGCGTTTTACCGTTCTGCGCATTTTCTGCAACAACGGCCCACATAAGATCTGCCTTTGCAGATGCAGCTATGCCGGCAGCTTTCAGCGCATCGTCTAATTGCTTTTGCGTGAGCGTAAGCTGTGTTGAAGCGCCTGCGTTATCAGATGCTATTGAAACAATAGGATTATCCAGCGATCCGGTTTTTGGCGCCGCGATCCAGGTATATTTTACAGTTGAGTTTACGCCAGGCTTAGCCGCGTTCCAGCTGATCACGATCTTTTCATCGGGAGTAGCCGCGTTCAGCATAACATCTGTATTGGTAGTTGGGCTCACAAGCGTGAAATCGCTGATGGATTCACCACCGGTGGCATTGTCGAACTCATATTTTTTGCAACCGGCAAGCACCAGCAAACCTATGAGAGCAGCAAGCAGTTTAGTTGAGATTTTCATTTTTATCAATTTATCTGTGGACAGAATTTCATGGTTTATTTCAGTTCATCAAATCCATATTCAAACGGTGGCGACTCCACATCAATGTCATTGCCATTCGCGTCTTTTCCTTTGCCTTTGAATATCACCCGCATTTTTGTTATGACCGTATTTGCAGGGATAGTAAACAGTTTAGGCGGGAAGAATGAATAAGAATACAACTTTGCTGCCTGGGCATTAAGCGTTACTGTTTTTTCAACATCTACCTGCGTAGCTCCTGCAAACAGTGAAATTTTTGCGCTTACCGGCGTCATGCGCTGTGTAGTAAGATCAGTAGCCAGCGATTGGTCCAGGAAGAACGTGATCACTTCGTTCTGGCCAACTATTTTCGGAAAAGTTCTGAAAGCAGTTGGCGTAAATACAAGCGGTGCAACCGCAAGGTTGATGTCATCGGTTTTAAGGTCCCCGTTTGCGTTCTTGGCTTTTACCAGGAAAGATATCTGTGTGATCTCAGCAGGTGTTTTTCCATAATATTGAGTGGGCGTAAAAGTCCAGCTCCATTTGTCTGTGCCTTCTTTCACCATTTTACGGCCTTCATTTGAATTGTCCCATCCGCCATTACCAGGAGCAGGATCACCGGGATTCCACGTCCAGATGTACAATGGCTCTTTTCCTTTCAGGTTACCCACATTGGATACATCCACAATAATTTTTACCTGGTCTTCAGCTGTGAATGATGAAGGTATGGTGGTAACAACAGCCCCCGACGTCTGCGCCTGCACATAGCTCCAGGCCCCGAGCATAAGCATCAATACATTGAATATTTTTTTCATCTTCTCTTTATTGATTATTTGGAGAAATTAAATTCATAAGTAATTGCATCCTTACCTAACAAGGTCTTGGACTGCCTCAGTGTCATTTTATTCTGCGATATCAGGTTGTAAGAGCCTAATATCATTTTAATGGTATCACCGGGATTGATGAGTGAAATGGTGCCTACCTTATCGGCATTATCAACCTTCCAGGTGCCGCTTGTGAACTTAAGAATGCGCGGGGCTGTTCCATGATCAATCGTAAACGTAGTTGGCTGTCCGTTGCTTTCCGCAAGCGTGAGCTTCACCTTTGTAAAGTCAAGCGCACTGGTTATATCCATGCTTTTGTAGGGAAAGTTCTTGCGCTCTGCATCGTTATCGCGCTGCAGCACGGTGGTCCCTGTCCAGGTGCCGGCAATGGATTTAACATTGCCAGATTCAACAGGTACGAAATCCTTTACGCTTTCCGGCCTGCAGCCAGCCAGCGCTGCTGTTACCGCCAGCGCCAGGGTAATTTGTTTGTACGTTTTCATCATATAAAAAATATTTTATTTCGGTTTTGCAATTATCTTGAACAACCTCCCTGCGGGTTTTGCTGGAAGTTTACATTCACACTTATTTCTGTTGCAGGTACCTGCAATACGAAGCCGGGGCAGTTCCAGGATGCCTGGCCTACCAAAACAGTTTCACCTTTTGCTCCAATGCGCTTGATCTGTTGCAGGCGGTCGCCGCTTTCAAACACCATTTCCAGTTTGCGCTCTGCACGCACACGAGCTTTTACGGCAGCGGCAGTAGCAGTCCCGGCTAAAGGGGTCAATGTGCCACCGTATGCACGGTTGGTAATATCGTTGATGTCTGCAATGGCCACAGCAAGGTTTTGGTTCAATTCGGCTGCACTCTCTGCACGTATCAGCTTCATTTCTGTAATATGAAGCACGGGCAGCACAAAAATGTTCGCCTTGTATTTTGTGATGCTGTAAATATGCGTTCCGCTTGCGGTGAGCGAATCTTTGTACCATGCAACCCTGCGATCGGCCGCGTTGACCGTGCCGGCCTGGTATGCTTCTTTTGTAAGTGGCAATCCCAGCGATTGAAACGGGTTAGCATTATTGCGCAACGTTCCGAAAGAAGGGGCGGCTGAAGGCCCTGTTTCATTCACCAGCCACCAGATGGCTTCCGTTGTTTTTGGATTGCTGAAGCGATTGGTCACGAAGCTTGCAGTGTTGTCAAAAGCAAACTGTCCGGATGCAATCACCTGGTTCGAATAGTTGTAGGCGTTAGTAAAATCATTCATCTGGAAATAAACCCTCGCCAGCATGGCTTTTGCAGCCCAGCTGGTAGGGAAATTGCCATTGGTAGCAGGCAGCAGGGTTTCTGCTTCCTTCAGGTCGAGAATGATCTGATCATAAGTTTCTTTAACCGTATTGCGGCTGCGGGCAAGTTCCTGCTCGCTGTTGGTTTTAATAACAATACCATTATGGCTGTTGTCTGCTGTATAACCCCAGGGCTGCGCAAACATTTTTACCAGCTCAAAAGCAGAAAATCCACGCATGAATTTTGCCTGCCCTTCCGCATTCTTGCGCGTTGCTTCTGCAGTAATAAGGCTTAGCTTGTCCAGCGTAACATTCGCTCTTTGAATAATGATGTAAGGCTCCCTGTAAATATTTGCAATGGTACCGTTTGTGCCGGTAGTGTTTAAAGTAAATATCGAAGGATAATCACCGCTCACAAAATTGCTTCCGTCTACAAAATCTGCCATCAGCTCACTGATAACCTGAGAGCGGCCGCCCCAGAAATTATCTCCTCTTAACGGAGTGTAAGTAGCATTCAGATTGGCCATTACATCTGCTTCATTTTTTATGGCCTGATCAGGCGGTACCTGGCCGGTAGGCTTGATCTCTATTTTCTTGCAGGCAACTGCACTTAACAGTAACAGGAAGGCTGCAGGTATGATATGTTTCAGTTTCATTGGTTAAAATGCTTGATCGTTAGAAAGAAAGATTAATTCCGAAAGTGATGCTGCGCTGCAAAGGCGGATTGAGGAAGTTTGCATTACCGCTCTGGTTGCGGGCTGCATCGTTCTCACCATCGCGTCCGCTCTCAGGATCGCCAACAGGATATTCTGTAAACAGCAGCACGTTGTATCCTGTAAGGAAAAACTTGGCGTTGCTCATCTTCCATTTGTTCACCAATTTCTGCGGCAGGTAATAGTTAAGCGTAAGCTCTCTCAATCTTACAAAATCACTTTTAAATACCTGGATGGAAGAATTGTGCAGCCAGGGGTTGCCTGGTTCATACACCTGCGAATAACCTGTAATGGTTGGGCGCGGATATTGCGCTATATCACCCGGCTTTCTCCAGTAATTTCCAACGTAAGAAGAATAAATATTCCAGTCTGTGATCCAACCCAGGTTGCGCTTTCCGCTATTGTCCCAGATATGACCACCAAACTGGTAAGTAAATACTGTGTTCAACTCCCAGTTCTTGTACTTGAAAGTATTGGTAAGACCTCCGTAGAATTCAGGAAGTGTGTTGGCAATCGGCACGCGATCGCCTAAGCGTCCGTCAACCGGCGCATTCAGCACCTTGGTAGTTTTGCCGTTGGCATCCAGGAAAATAGGAAGGCCGTCGTTAGGATCTACTCCCGCATAACGAACGGTAAAGATCGTTCCCACCGGATATCCTTTTACAATGCGGGTTTCATTGGTTCCACCTGCAATGGCATCTGGTGTAAGATCACCAATGCTCAGCACTTCATTGTAGTTCCTTGCTATGTTGAAGTTGGATGTCCAGGTAAAATCGGCGCTTTTAATATTAGTAGTATTAATGTTGAATTCAAGGCCTTCATTAAGGATGCTTCCCTGATTCTGCCACTGGTTTCCACCAAGGCCATTGTAAAGACTGATAGGAACATCCAGCAATACATCCCTGCTTTCTTTGCGGTAATATCCAAACTCAAAATTAATGCGGTTGTTCAGCAGCGTTGCTTCCAATGCCACATCTACGTTAGAAGAAGTTTCCCATTTAAGATCAGGGTTACCCAACCGTGTGCGGAAAATAGTAGGACGACCATCGTAATTATTATTAATGGTGCGGCTGGTATCAAAAGAAGCATAACCTGCATCCCATGGAATATTGGCAGAGCCTATAAGTCCCCAGCTTGCACGCAGCTTGATGGCATCTATATATTTTGTTTCAGGGAAAAATTTCTCATCGCTGATCACCCATGCGCCGGATACAGTTGGGAACCAGCCTACGCGGTTATTGTCGCGGAACACAGAGCTTTCATCGCGACGAACAGATCCCTGCAGAATGTATTTACCCTTATAGCTGTAATTAACACGCGCAAACAGCGAACGGAAAAGACGCTGGTAGTTTGTTGTTTTTGGCGCCTTGTCTATTGCATCTTCTATAGCGCTCGTTTTTCCTCCATCATACAATGGTGCGGTAACAGAGTCTATGTAAGTGTACTGGTTGATCGTCTCCTGGTCCTGGTACTCCGTTCCTAAAAGGAAGGTGAACCTGTGAGATTTCTTAAGCTCCAGCATGTAATTAGCGGTTAAATTATAGCTGAAGTTTTTGTACTTGTTAAGATTGTTTTCGCCAACACCCGGTGTGTTTGTGCGGTTCATATAATATCCTGTTCTGAAACTATTGTACAAGCTGTTGTTTTGCTCGTACGAAACAGTTCCTCCCAGGTCAAGGTTTTTAATGATGGTATATTTTGCTACCAACGAATTGATCAGGCGGTTTTCGCGTGTGCGGAAATCGCTGTTATCGCGTTGAGCAACCAGGTTGTTGCCTGCTCCAAAATCCCAGGTAGTACGGAATCCGTCTGATTTAAAAAGTGTTCCATCGGGATTGTATACCGGGTAATAAGGAAGACCTGTGCTCATCGCAAGACCTAAGCCGCCGTTCCATGCGTTGTTCAGCAGATTGCTTACACCGTTGTTGAACGAGTTGTTCAGGCTGATGGTAAGTTTTTTTGTAGGGCGGTAATCGATATTAACTCGAACGCCCATACGCTGATAATCGTTCCCAACAATATAAGACTGTTCTTTTCCGTAGTTGGCGCCGGCGTAGAAGCTCAGTTTGTCGATGCCTTTTGAAATGCTGTAATTATAATCATGAGAAATGCCTGTGCGGGTAGCAAGGTCCCACCAGTCAGTACCGGGATTGTTTTTTGCACGATCCAGCGGGAAACCGCCTGTGAGACCGGGAAGGTTCTGTTGAGGACCTGTATTGCCGTCAAACTCCCATGCTTCCTGGCGAATGGCCAGCCATGTATCCTTATCAACAAATTCAGGCTTAACGGTAGGGCCGGATGCACCTACTCTTGCGCTGAAGTTGTGGCGCATTTTTCCGCGTCCGCGCTTGGTGGTGATGAGCACAACGCCGTTGGCGCCGCGGCTGCCGTAAATACCAGCAGCACCGGCATCTTTCAATATTTCTACTGACTCAATATCATTTGGATTAAGATTAGCCAAAGGATTACGGTCCTGGCCGAGGTTATTACGTGTAGGACCGTTCAGGTAAGTTGCATCTATCAGTAAACCATCGATCACATAAAGCGGATCACCGGGAATGCTGATGGAGTTCACACCACGAATACGTATAACCGCTCCGCTTCCTGCCATACCACTGGTAGTGGTAACCTGCACGCCAGCTGCTTTTCCGGCCAGGGCCGATTCAAAGCTGGGAGCAGGCACCGAACCGATCTTGTCGGCGCCGATCTTTGAAATGCTGGCGGTAACATCCCTTTTTTTCTGCGTACCATAGCCCACTACAACCACTTCATTAAGTGCATTGTCCTGTGGACTTAAAGAGATAGTAAGATTTGTTCCGCGAATGGTTATTTCCTGAGGTGCATAGCCAACATAAGAAATAATGAGTGCAGTAGCCCGGGCCGGAACATTCAATCTGAATGCACCCTGGGCGTCGGTAGTAGTTCCGTTAGTAGAGCCTTTGGGAACAACGGAAGCACCTGTGACAGGAGTTCCGTTTTGTGAGTCTGTTACTTTTCCTGTTATTACACGGTCCTGCGACCATGC
>JBAVMD010000094.1:0-3729 GCA_049689695.1 Chitinophagaceae bacterium
GATAAAGTGTTCAGCTTCTTAAGAAAAAAAGAGGATAGGGAGGTATTGGTGGTATTAAACCTGTCCGGCGCACAGCTCGATCATTTTGCATTCACCGATCCGCGTATATCCGGCACTTACAGGAACATCTTCAATAACGTACCGATAAATGTTGCATCAGTCGCAACACAGGCGTTGCATCCCTGGGATTACCAGGTGTTGGAAAAATAATGTACTCCGAAAATGAAAATTGGGAAATCCGGAATTGCAATTCCAAAATTTCCCAATTTTTCAATCTAAAAATATTCTTAGTTAATATCACTCAGCTTCAACGGATACGTGAACGCTCCATCGCTATAGCCTGGATAGATACCATCTAACTTAACGGTTCCATTGCCTGCATTTTCCAAAGCCTTTCTGAACTCCTGAACGTTATTGACATCTTTGCCATTTACTTTCAGGATCACGAAGCCTTGCTCCATGCGCGTTTTATTGAACGGGCTTTTATCGTTAAATGATTTTACGATCACTCCGCCTTTCACATTCAGTTCCTGTGCATCGTCTTTGTCGAGGCTCTGTAGGTCTGCGCCCAGTTTATCGAGAATAGTGATTCTTACTGCATCGGTATTGCCAAGGCTGTTGCGCAACACGATTGGAACTGTAAACTCTTTGCCTTCCCTGGAATAAGACACAGTCACTTTATCGCCGGGGCGGTAAGTAGCTATTTGTCCAACCATATCAGCGCCTGAAAACACAGTCACTCCGTTTATCTTAGTGATCACATCACCTTTGCGCAATCCGGCTGCATAAGCGGCGCCGGTATTGGGTACATCGGTAATGAAAACGCCTTCTTCATCGCGAATGCCGATCTGCTTTTTAGCTTCATCGCTTAGGTTCTCCGAAGGATAGTTGATACCGAGGTATGCTCTCTGCACAGTTCCATGCTTCATGAGGTCGTTCACTATCTTTTTAACGATGTTAACCGGGATGGTAAATGAATAACCTGCATAAGTTCCGGTAGGAGAAGCTATGGCCGAGTTGATGCCTATAAGCTTACCATCCGTACTGATCAGCGGACCACCACTATTGCCGGGATTCACTGCGGCATCCGTCTGCATGAATGACTCGATGGGCGTGCTGCTCTGGCGACGGTTGATATCCAATGTGCGGCCTTTGGCGCTGATGATACCCGCAGTCACCGTAGTTTCCAGGGTAAGAGGATAACCTACCGCAATCACCCATTGGCCGACCTTCACTTCATCAGAATTGCCATAAATTAAGAAAGGAAGCCCTTTCGCCTCTATCTTAAGCAATGCAATGTCACTGCTGGGATCAGCGGCTACAACTTTTGCAGGGAAAGACCGCTTATTGCTAAGCGTTACAGTTATATCGTCTGCGCCGGCTACCACGTGATTGTTGGTTACTATATAACCATCGTCACTAATAATAGCTCCGGAGCCGGATGCCATTTGAGGGATGCTGCGCATACGGTCGCCGAACAGGTCGTCCCAGTCCATGCCGAACATATCGCCGAAGGGGCTGCGTCTCGGCAGGTTGTTACTAGCCGTACGCGTTGATTTTGTTTTAATATGCACCGTGGCGGGAATGGCTGTAGATGCTGCCTGGCTGAAGTCAACCGGCGATTCTGGTGCACCAGTCACGCCATCATAATATCCTGCATAATTAGCAGGCACTTTGTTGCCCTGAGATGCATGCTGTGGATACAGGTAAGTATCCGAAGAAGTTATCTTCTGATAGCCCCACATGCTCACCACCGCAGTTGATGCACTCACGAGCATTACGGTCAGGATTTGCTTCGCTTTCATGTTTATTCTTAAATTTTCTTTGAATAATTTATATGGTCAAATTATATGCCTATTAGACATCAAATTAACTATAAGCATTCGTGCTCCTCGTTACCATTCGGTTAGTTTAACAAAACATTACTAAGAGCTTCGTAGATATAAAGATAATAAGAAATTATTTCCGAATTTGACCGACATGTTTTCATAGGTCCCGCAAAAATTGCAGAAGGTCGGTTCCGGGCCCTGATCCGCAGGTTACAGACCGGCTGGCCTGTCCCAATGGCCTATAACCCGTTCCGGCTATGGATTGTTCACTGAAACTGTTCCTGATCTTATCGGAAATGCCGGCAAAATCATCGTAAAACTCATAATTAAGCCTTGCAGCGGGGGAGGTAGGCGCAGCGCTTTCAGTAAGCAATATGCTGCCATTGGTCATGTAAAACTGCTTGTTCAGGATCAATAGCGACAACTGGTAATCGTAATTGTTCTTGTATTTGTTGTGGTCGATAAGGTGGTTGTATTTTTCAAAGGCTTTCAGCAATGGAATGAAATCATATTGCCGGGGCACGAACAGCTTGCTCACGTTCATACATCCCTGCCCGAAATATTGAAATATATCATCTGCCAGTGATTCCAGCTCTGCCCGGGTTTCATCGCCTTTTAAAATGGCTGCCGATTTCTGCAGCCGGTAAATGAATGAAGGATATTTACCGAAGTAAACCTCGAACTGCTTTGAAATTTTGTTGTCTATGGTTGCCACATACGCATCACATCCCTTCAACATATCTTCAAAAGAAAAGTATTGCATTACCGATGCATCCCACGCTGCCATTTGCTGGACCAAATGTTTGATGAGAACCTCATCTTTAGGCGACAGCCTGATGCGTTGCTTATAACCCGCCAGGAATATGCAGACGAAATGATAAAAGCCTCCCAGCGGAATATTTCCCGGCAGTATCAGTCCGATGCTTTTTGAAGCTGGTGGTATTTCAGCCAATTGATAAGCATCTGCCCATTGCTGCAAACGCGTTTTGTTTAACAGCGTGTCAGCAATGTTCAGCGCTGCCAGATCAACAAAAGGGGGGAGGAACCATGCGTTGTGTATGAAGGCATTTTCCTTGGCTGATTGCCATTGAATATCACTGTTCAGCATGTGATCCTGTAGCCTTGTCAATAACTCCAATCTTTGCCCTAACTGCATAAATCTTTTCTTTTCTATTCCTGCTGTTAATAAAATTTTTATTTTAGCACCCTGCATTCCCTTGGGGAAGTTGCAAAATTAATTATTGTCACTTCATTAATCGTGCTGAATTATGGCTATAAAGATCACAGATGAATGTATCAATTGCGGGGCTTGCGAACCAGAGTGTCCCAATAATGCAATATATGAAGGAGGAGTGGAGTGGGCTATTGCAGACGGCACTTCGGTAAAAGGTTCATTCAGGTTGATGGATGGCAGCATTGTTGATGCCGATCAGCGCAATGCCCCTGTTAGCGTGGACACATACTATATCACACCCAATAAATGCACAGAATGCCAGGGCTTTCATGAGGAGCCTCAATGTGCGGCGGTTTGCCCGGTAGATTGCTGTGTGCCTGACGAAATGTACCGTGAAACCGTAGAAGAATTGCTGGCAAAGAAAGAAAAGCTGCACATCTGAGCCCGCTTAAATGTGGAAAAAATAAATAGATGACTTACCGGTTGGCCGGAAGTATTTCTTAACTTACACTTGGTATTTCCAAATAGTAATTGTAGCCCGAGTGCTACAAATTGTAAGCGGGTGATATTTCCCGTTCTGGAAAGTAAAAAGGTGAAGGGAGAACATCCTTCACCTTTCTTATTTAAAGGCTACTCAATTAAATGCAAAATGAGAAACTGCTCCTCTAAATTTTTTTCATTTTCATTTCCCCGCCCCTCAATAAAATTAATTTCTCTCTCTAACCG
>JBAVMD010000095.1:0-11683 GCA_049689695.1 Chitinophagaceae bacterium
TAACAGTTATGTATAAATCCTCGCCTGGCTTTATTTTAGGAGCCATTTTATTATTAGCCGCTTGCGGCAGTCCTCAGAACGGCACCACAGTAGGTTCAGCGGATTCAACCACTGAAACCGTACAGAACGGCACTTCTGTGGAAACCAAACCACCTAATACCAGTTATAAACCTGCTTTCGCCGGGCAAACACGCACTGCCGCCGTTAAAACTTCAGCAGCGTACGAAGGAAAAATATTAAGCGATAAGCTGACTAAACCATGGGGCATCACCAGTTTACCTGATGGCAGATTCCTGATCACACAAAAAGCCGGCGTTATGAGGATAGCTACCAGTGCCGGCGAATTAAGCGACCCCATCACTGGTATACCTGCTGTAAACGCTGCGGGGCAAGGCGGACTGTTAGGACTTACCATCGATCCTGCATTCTCTACCAACAGGATGGTGTATTGGTCATTCTCTGAAAAAACAGACGAAGGCAACCTTACGGCCATCGCAAAAGGAAAATTATCGGCCGATGATAAAAAAATTGAAAATGCAACAGTGATCTATCGTGCAACTCCAGGCTATAAAGGCGTCCAGCATTATGGCGGAAGGATCATTTTCGACAGGTCAGGTAATCTTTTCATCAGTACCGGTGAGCGTTCAGACCCGGAAACAAGGCCACAGTCGCAATGGCTTAATTCAGGTCTTGGCAAAGTGATACATATCACCACAGATGGCAAGCCTGTTGCAAACGGACCATTTGCAACCCAGGCCGATGCACGCCCGGAAATATATACTTATGGACATAGAAATGTGCAGGGACTGGCCATACATCCTGCAACAGGTGATCTTTGGGAAAATGAATTTGGTCCGCGCGGTGGTGATGAGGTGAATCTCATTCAGCCCGGCAAAAATTATGGATGGCCTACTATCACTTATGGTATAGAATATGGCGGCCCCAAGATCGGGGAAGGCATTACGCAGAAAGACGGAATGCAGCAGCCTGTTTATTATTGGGACCCTGTTGTTTCACCAAGCGGTATGACGTTTTACAACGGCAACAACATGCCTGAATGGAAGAACAATCTTTTCATTGCCGCCTTGAGCGGTAATCATATTGTGCGGCTTGTTATCACTAACAATAAAGTAGTTGGTGAAGAAAGAATATTACCTAATGAAGCCCAGCGTTTCAGGGATATAACACAGGGAACAGATGGCGCTTTGTATGCGATAACGGAAGGAGGAAGGTTGTACAGGATAGCGAAGAAATAAATTCACTTTACAACTCACTTTCATCCCGAATCCCCGCAGCAGCGATTAACGATATAAAAAGGCGGGGTGAGGGATCTGCATAAAACGTTTTATGCAGATCTCTCACCCCGCTTCGTATTTATGATGAGAACGTATTGCGGGGTTCGGGATGACAGTGAGTCGTGTATTAATCTCTGCGGTAACTCTCCACTCTCCCATTCTCTGCGGTAAACATAAGTAGTTATATCCCGCAATATGTATTTACACTAACTAATATACTTCATATTACACACAAACATGTGGTTGTCCCACATCCCCCTGTCTTATAGTTTTGCCACTGTAATCATGATTGCTATTTTCAATTCGATCCTTTAGAAATTACCGGCCAGCTTAAATCCTCCATTGCACCGCATGAGCGGAACCGATGCAATACCATATTCATTATTCTCAATCAACTTTATGAAGAAATTTTCAACCCTTTTAATTTTTACTTTTTTACTCGTCGCTGCTGTTTTTGCAGCACCACCTACTGTTCCATCGAGCAATCTGTCTTTCTCCAGCATCGACGGAGCCCAGTTCACCGGTAACTATACCAGTGGCAACGGCACCTCCCGTATTGTTGTGATCAAACAGGGATCACCGGTAACAGGCTTACCTGTGAACGGTGTAGAATACACTCCCAACAGCATTTTTGGAACAGCCGGCTCGCAGTTCACGGCACCGGGAGAATATGTTGTAGCAAGAACAGGCTGGAGCACTTTTTCTGTTTCAGGTCTGCAACCCGGCACTGTTTATTACGTAGCCATTTTTGAATACAATGGCACCACTACCAATACACAATACCTGGCGCTTCCGCTTACAGGAAGCCAATCGACTGTAATTGCTCCTACCACGCAAGTACCGTCTATCAGCAGCACAGGCGTTACCGGCAATACCATGACGCTTAGTTTTACCAAAGGCAATGGAACCGGCCGAATTGTGATCGCAAGAAAAGGATCTGCTGTAAATGCAAATCCTGTTGACCTCACCAACTATTGGAGTGATGAGATCTTTGGCAGCGGTACAAAACTGGGCACAGATAATTATGTTGTGTACAAAGGCACCGGTACATCTGTTGTTGTGAAGAACCTGGAGCCAAATACTATTTATCATTTTACAGCATTTGAGTACAATGGAAGCATATCTCCTGTGCAGCTCGTGCCCGGCACTGTAGCTTCTGCTACCACCAATGCAGGTCCAACAATTGCTTCTTCATCCGCCGGTTTTAATTATGTTGAGGGCAACAGCTTTTCCATCAGCGTAACCCAGGGCAATGGAAAAAAGCGTTTATTTATTGCGAAAAAAGGCACACCTGTTACGGCAGTACCTGTAAACGGCATCAACTATACCGCCAATGCTGTTTTTGGAACAGCCGGCACTGAGATAGCGCCTGATGAATATGTTGTGTATGCCTCCACCGGTTCAGGCGTAAACATCACTAACCTGGAACCCAATACTACTTATCATTTCAGGGTCTATGATTACGATGCAGACAATGCAAACAATACTTACTATCTCACCGGCAGCTATGCGGTAAAGAGCGGAAGCACCGCTTCTACGCCTTCAGCCATCGCTTCAAACCTTACCATGTCAAGTCTTACAGGAAGCAGCGCATCTGTGAGCTTCACGCCCGGCAATGGATCATACAGAATGGTGATCATGAAAGCAGGAAGCCCCGTTGATGCTGTGCCTGTTAATCTCATAAGATATTCTGCCAACGCGGTTTTCGGCAGCGGCACGCAAATAACACCTGGAAACTACGTGATGCATTCAGGTATGAACGGCGCAGTGTTCTCTGTAAGCAACCTGCAGCCCGGCATCACTTACTATATTTCTATTTATGAATTTAACGGTAGCACGGCGCCGGTATATTCTGCGTCGGGAGCAACACACAGCTTCACCGTACCGGTTGAACCTTCGGCTGCTTCAACAAGCCCATGGACTGCGTTTGCAGAAGGTGCGTCGTTCCGGTTGATATGGACCAATGGAAACGGTGCAAAAAGAATTGTAGTTGTAAAAAAAGGGAGCGCCGTAACCGCAAAGCCTGTTGACAAAACCATCTATACCGCCAATGCCGCTTTTGGTCAGGGCCAGGCGCTGGCAGCCGGCGAATATATAGTGTACAACGGCAGCGCTTCTGAGGTGAATCTTACCAACCTTGAAATTGCGGGCAATTATCATTTTGCAGTTTTCGAATACAATACCGGCGCTGATGGATTGCCTGATTATCTTACCACTTCCTGGCTTGCAACCAGTGCAGCTACTGTTAGCTGGCCCACAACACAAACCACTATCAGCAGCGTTAGCGGATTGCAATCCACCCAGGCAACAGTTAATTTCACCAAGGGCAATGGAGCCAACCGCATCTTTATCATGAAGCAGGGTTCTGCAGTGAGCGCAGACCCGCAGGACTATGTGAAGTACGCTTATAACACTGCGTTCGGCACATCGTCTACGCTTATCAGCAACGGTAATTACGTGGTAGCAATAACCAATGCGGGCGGCAATCTCACCTTCACCAACCTCCAGCCTAATACGGTTTATCATGTGAGTGCATTTGAATACAATGGCTCTAACGAACCGGCTTACCTGAGAACAGTTCCGGCAACCTATAGCTTTACCACGCCGGATGCTCCCGGTGCAACAACACCCACGATAGCCGCATCCAATGCGGCAGTAAATGTTGTTGAAGGAAATAAGTTCACCTTCAAATGGACAAATGGAAACGGAGAAAAAAGGATTGTGGTGATGAAGAAAGGAAGCGCTGTATCTTTTGTACCAGCCAATGCAACAAGTTATACAGCCAATGCAGTTTTCGGAAGCGGCGCAGACATGGGCGGCGGACAATACATTGTGCACAACAGCAACGCCAACAGCGTTGACGTTACCAACCTGGAACCATCTGTTAATTATTACTTCGCGGTATATGAATACAATGGAACAGGAACACTTTTGCGGTATCTCACTTCTTCTGTGTTAACTGCAAGTGCAGGCACAGCCTTTGCTCCCACCACTGCGGCAAGCACTGTTGTTACCGGCACCACTCCGGGAAAGCTTATTATTAACTGGACCAATGGAAATGGCGCGGGCAGGCTGGTGGTAATGAAAGAAGGCAGCGCAGTGAATGCAATACCAGTTAACCTGAGCAGTTATCCTGCGAATGCAATATTCAAAACAGGGTCGCAGATCGCGGCGGGTGAATATGTAGTGTATTCCGGAACTGGAAATACTGTTACTGTAACCGGTCTTGAAAACAAAACATACCACTTCAGGATATTTGAATTCAATGGTACAAGTGCGCCTGTATACAATACCACTGCCGTAACTGCCGGATCGGCCATTGTTTCTGCTGCACTGCCCGTGAAGCTGCTGTATTTTACAGCTCGCGAATCAAACGGCAACGCCGTTTTGAGTTGGGCTACTGCAAAAGAAGTAAACAATAATTACTTCGTAATAGAACGCAGCTTTGATGGCAGCCATTTTGAGCCCATCAAAAACATTGCGGGGGCAGGCAACAGCAATACAACCACTGAATACAGCTATACCGATGCTGTCATCAGCAACAATAAAGCTTATTACCGCCTGAAGCAGGTTGATAATGATGGCAACATTAATTACTCTTCTGTTGCAGCAATAAGCCTGAAAAATGAAGCAGGGAACATCCATATTTACCCTAACCCGGTAAAAGACCGCTTCAGGCTTTCGTTACCGCAGCCTCTTACCGAAGGAACTATGCTTGTATATAACGGCAGCGGAATATTGATTCACAGGCAAAAGGTAGCTGACGGCCAATACGTGAATGCCGGTAGCTGGGCGAACGGTGTGTACTATATAAAGGTAGAGGCTGGTGGAAAAGAATACCAGGGCAGGCTTGTAAAGTCGCAAAATACCCCATGATTGTCGTTTTTGAGATAGCACGGAATGCATTTTCAAAGTATGTTTGTGCAATCAAACAAAACAAATAATCACAATCGAAAAAGCAAGACCATGGAAACAGCAAGCAAAACAGTTATCACGATAGAAAACACCGTAAACGCGCCGGTATCAAAAGTGTGGGAATATTGGTCGAAACCTGAGCACATTACCAAATGGAGCAATGCTTCTGAAGACTGGCATACGCCTTTTGCTGAGAATGACCTGCGTACGGGCGGAAAATTTATGTCGAGAATGGAAGCAAAAGATGGCAGTTTCGGTTTTGACTTTGGCGGTGTGTACGACGAGGTTAAAGAAAATGAATTGATAGAATATACAATGGGCGATGGCAGAAAAGTGGTGATCAGCTTTATCGAAGAGGACGATGGCATCAGGGTAATTGAAAGCTTTGAAGCAGAGCAAACAAATCCCGTCGAAATGCAGAGAAGCGGTTGGCAGTCGATACTGGACAATTTTAAGAAGTATGTAGAAGCTAATTAACCCTTTTAGCTTAGTTATATCAAACATTTTTTTGATTCGTTACGCCCCGGCTTTTGCCGGGGCTTTCTTTTAGGAGTAAGGCTATAAAGCCTGGCCGGTGGCAGCGTTTTTGTAGCAGAAACTGTATAGGATAGCTTTACCTTCACCTGAATTAAAACCAAGCTATGAGCGATCATTACTACAATGCGCAGGACCTGAAGAAATTCAGCAATGTTGGAGATTTCCAGAAAGAGTTGGCCGATAAATTCTTTGCGTATTACGGGGAAGTTTTTAAAGACAGCGAATTATCTGCCAGGGAAAAATCGCTTATTGCTCTTGCGGTATCGCACGCCGTACAGTGCCCTTATTGCATAGATGCCTACAGCAGCGATGCATTTGAAAAAGGATGGAGCGAAGCGCAAATGATGGAAGCCGTTCATGTAGCCTGTGCTATCAGGGGTGGGGCCTCCCTGGTTCATGGCGTGCAGATGATGAATAAGGTAAAAGAAATAGCCATGTGATCATGAAATCACTAAAAGCACAAAACAGTTTTCTTGCGGATGCCTTGCAGCAGGTGGAAATAATTGAAAAAGGTCGCAGTGGAGATTTCTCGCTTATCCCTTTTCAACAAAAACTGCAGGAAGCAGGACTGTTTCCACTTACGCCACGCGAAGCTGACATTCTGCAGGTAAATATCGGCAAGATGTGCAATCAAACCTGCAGGCATTGCCATGTTGATGCGGGCCCTGACCGCAAAGAGATCATGACCACAGACACCATGCAGCAATGCATAGATGTACTTAACAATAACCCACAATTTAAAACAGTTGATATAACAGGCGGGGCTCCTGAAATGAACCCTGATTTCCGGTGGTTCATCCAGGAGATCAGCAAGACGGGGCGGCACATCATTGTACGTTGCAATCTTACCATCATACTTGCCAATAAAAAATACCACGATCTTCCGGCATTTTATAAACAACATCACGTTGAGATTATTTCATCGCTTCCGTTTTACACGCAGGACAGAACTGACCGGCAGCGTGGCAATGGCGTTTTTGATGACAGCATCGCAGCGTTAAAAATGCTGAATGCAGTTGGCTATGGAGTAGAAGGAACGGGTTTGATTTTAAACCTCGTGTATAATCCGGCTGGTGCCTTTTTGCCGCCTTCACAACAATCACTGGAAAGGGAATATAAACAGGCACTGAAGCAAAAATTTAGTATTGAATTCAATAATCTGTATGTGATCACCAATATGCCTATCAGCCGTTACCTGGATTATTTATTGGTAAGCGGCAATTATGAAACCTACATGGAGAAGCTGGTGAATGCGTACAACCCTGCAGCGGCTGCAAATGTTATGTGCCGCAATACCATTTCTGTTGGATGGGATGGCTATTTATATGATTGCGACTTTAACCAGATGCTGGAATTAAAAGTGAATTGCAGCGGCAATCATATCAGTATGTATAACAACAATGAACTTTCAGCAAGAAGCATTATAATCGGTCAGCATTGCTATGGCTGCACTGCAGGTTCTGGATCAAGCTGCGGCGGAGCAGTAGCATAACCTTAGATAAGTTATCAACTATGGAAAAATTGATCAAGGCAAAAGAATACCTGGCGTCGGAAGGCATCGAAACACCTTATGCAGGCATTGTTCTGGGCACGGGGTTGCATCAGCTCATCAACCTTATTGATATAAAAAAGACAATACCTTATTCTGACATACCCGGCTTTCCTTTATCCACCGTGGAGTTTCACAAAGGCAATCTTGTTTATGGTGCTATAGGAAACAAGAATGTGCTCATCATGCAGGGACGCTTTCATGCTTATGAGGGGTACACGCTGGAGGAGATCGTATTTCCTATCCGCGTGATGAAACTGCTGGGAATAGAAAAGCTTTTTTTATCGAATGCGGCAGGATGCATCAACCTTAGTTTCAAAAAAGGCGAGCTGGTGCTGATAACTGATCATATTAACCTGTTACCGGGCAGCCCTCTGAACGGAAAAAATTATGATGAACTTGGCCCGCGCTTTCCTGATATGAGCGAGCCTTATGATGTATATCTAAGAAATATTTTGCATCAAAAAGCTGGTGAGCTGAACATTCAGCTGAAAGAAGGGGTGTATGCGGCAGTGAATGGTCCCAACCTGGAAACAAAAGCAGAATACCGATATCTGAAAGTGATCGGTGCGGATACGGTGGGCATGTCAACCGTGCCTGAAGTAATTGCAGCCAATCACATGCAGCTTGCCTGCGCAGCAATTTCCGTTATTACGGATGAATGCGATCCGGAGAAGCTGAAGCCCATTGACATTGCAGAGATCATTGAAGTGGCAGGGAAAGCAGATGATAAATTAAGCAGGTTGTTTTATGAAACCATAAAGGCTTTATGAACCAAAATGAGGTTGTAATCATATTCACAAAAAACCCGGTATACGGGAAAGTAAAAACAAGGCTGGCTGCGGGCATCGGAGCTGATAAAGCCCTGGAGATCTACCACGAACTGGTGGCATGCACACATTCCTCAATTAAAGAATTGACGTGCGACAAGATCGTTTATTATTCAGACAATATTCAGCACAATGATCTTTGGGATGAAGGATTTGAAAAAGCAGTTCAGCAAGGTGCAGACCTGGGAGAGCGAATGCACAATGCTTTTAAAAATGTTTTTGACCTTGGATATAAAAGAGCTGTGATCATTGGTACAGATTGTCCCTCATTAAATGCGCAGCTTGTTATGCAGGCATTTGATAAGTTGAATACGCAGGATGTTATAATAGGCCCTGCGGCTGACGGCGGATATTATCTGCTGGGCATGAAAACCAATCACGATCTGTTTAAAAACATAGCCTGGAGCACGGCCGGTGTTTTAGATTCAACCATCGAAATTTGTAAACAGCTTGAACTAAATTACTATCTGCTGCCTGTATTGAATGACATAGACGAAGAAAAAGATCTTGCACACATGAAACGGTATTCATGATGACTAACCAGCAACTGATATTTGTGTACAATGCAGATAGCGGACTTTTCAGCTCAGTTGCAGATTTTGCACATAAGATCATATCGCCATCTACCTATCAATGCAGCCTGTGCAACCTGACTTATGGAAATTTCTCCATGAAACAGAAATGGAAAGATTTTATTGAAACGCTTCCTGCAAAGCCTGTATTCCTGTATAAAGATCAATTCCTGGAACAATACGGCGCAGTATATGAACTGCCCGCAGTCTTCAGCGTTGCCGATGGAAATCTAAAGCAACTGATAAGCAGGCTGGAAATTAGTAACTGTCATACGCTGCAGCAGTTAAAAGATGCTATCTCACGTAAACTGGCAGCAGCATGATCAGCATCATCATACCTGCTTATAATGAAACTGACCAGATCGCCCAAACCATCAGCCGGACACGTGAAGCGAGCGGTTCGCAGGAAATTGAGATCATTGTTGCAGACGGTGGAAGCAGTGATAGTACACTCCTTTTGGCAAGAGCAGCAGGCGCAATGGCATTCACCAGTGAAAAGAAAGGCAGGGCTGCGCAAATGAACAAAGGCGCCTCCATGGCAAGCGGAGAAATTCTTTATTTTCTTCATGCAGACAGTATTCCGCCAAAGAATTTTACCGGCCAGATAATGGAGGCAATAAATCAGGGAGCAGTAAGCGGATGCTTCCGGCTTGCATTCGATCATGATCATTGGTTTCTTAAAGCCAATGCATGGTTCACCCGCTTCAATGTAAATGCAATCCGCTTTGGCGACCAGAGCCTGTTCGTGAAGAAGGAAGTATTTCATAAAAGCGGCGGTTTCCGGGAAGACCTGATCATGATGGAAGACCAGGAAATCATCCATCGCCTCAAGAAACATGGAAAGTTCAGTGTGATGAACGATGTGGTGATCACTTCTGCAAGAAAATACCTGGACAATGGCATTTACAGAATGCAGGCGATCTTTTTTCGCATCTGGGCGCTCTACTATTTAGGTTATTCGCAGGAATACCTGTTGACGCTGCATAAAAAGCTGATCCGCAAAAACAAACTTTAAGCAGATGAAACCAAACGATGATAATGCAAAGCTTCCGCACACGCAACGCCCGTTGCGGATATTGATCATTTCCGGCTCACAAAGAAGGCAGTACAATTGTCCGGGTGTTGACAGCAAATCAAGATCGCTGATGCTGAAAATGGTAGACATGCTGCCGCAGGATTGGGAAATTGATTACGAAGATCTCGGCAATGTATATGCAAGAGAACGGATACAAAGCTGCAACGCCTGCGTTTCCACATCTATGGCGCTCTGTGTTTATCCCTGTAATTGCTATGAGAAGAACAGCAAAAAAGAACCTGACCTGATGTGGAACTTAGATTTATATCCAAGGTTGGATATGGCGGATGCATGGGCCATTATAGGCCCCATCAACTGGTACGCACCTTCCGGCAATCTCAAGCTGATGTTCGACCGGTTGGTGTGCATGAACGGTGGAAATCCTGATGAGAAAACCATCGATCATAAAAATCCTGAGAAAGCAATGGCGCTCGAACATACCGATCAATGGAAAACATTGAGCCAGAACCATCTTGAAGGAAGAACGGCTGGGTTCTTTTGCTATGGAGACGAAGGAGGCGATGAGTTGGACAGTGCAGGCAGGCCAAAGGTCCTTGTGCACAAGCAATATTTCGATCCCGAAAAAGAGCCATTCGAAAATGAACGTGATGCTTATGCACCGCTGGTATGGCAATGCAGGTACGGCGGCGTAGAAGTGCCTGACCATTTATGGAAGCATTGCACTGCAGGTAAAAACAAAAAATACAGCGATAACCAGGCAGAAGACATGATCAGTGAAATTGATTTTATGAATGCGTTCAATGGCTGGGTGAAGGGCTTCGAAAGTTTTGTACGTACTAAAGGGCAGGTACCACCTAATAAATACAGGGCCTATGGCTATAAACCGCCAAAGCATGCATGGGCCAATGTGAAAGATGGCATCAGGTATTTTAAAATGATGGTTGGCAAGCCGCCAAAAGGGTCTTCACCAGACATACAACAGCAACTGGACCTGAACGATGATGCAACATGGCAAACAAAAAAAGGTGAAGGAGAAAAATTGAGAGATAATGATTAAGCACATTTTCGACAGTTATGGAGTGCCCGTGCTTTTAGTGATATTCATTATCCTTTTCTTGATAGAAAGTAGAACCGGTTTGAGAAAAAGAGTTCAGGCACGCTTCCAGAGACTGATCATCAACTTCATTCTTTCTATTCCTGCTTTTGCTTTATTGCGGGTGCTGTTCATTCCTGCAATGGTATGGCTTGCGATAAAAAACCAGCAGTGGCAGGTGGGTCAAAGTTATTGGTACGAAGCGCCCGCGTGGGTGGAATACGCTATTGTTTTTTTATTGCTCGATTACAGCAATTATATCTGGCACATCCTGCTGCACAAGCTTCCGTTTATGTGGCGGTTTCACCTGGTGCATCATACTGACCGCGACCTGGATATTACCACAGCCTTTCGGTTTCATTTTGGAGAAATGATCGGATCGATATTTTTCAGAGGCATAGCGGTGATATTGTCCGGGGCTTCGCCAGCGATGGTGCTGATTTATGAAATCGCTTTTGAAGCGGCCACGCAATTCCATCACAGCAACATAAGGATTCCTTTCAAGCTGGAAAGAATATTGAATATATTGATCGTAACGCCCCGCATGCACGGCATTCATCATTCGATGATCAAGAAAGAAACAGACAGCAATTATTCCATCATATTTTCTTTCTGGGACAGGATACATAAAACCGTCCGGTTGAACATTCACCAGGATGAAGTGGTGATTGGCGTGCCTGCTTATGCGGATAAAAAAGAATTAACGGTGGGAAAGCTTTTGAAATTGCCGTTTACGAAGATCAGGGAGTGGAAGGAAACGGACAGGCCGGCGGATGGAAGGCGTAATGAATTGGTAAAATAGGCACTGTAAAGATTTCGCGCAAAGGCGCAAAGAAAGACGCAAAGACAGCAAAAA
>JBAVMD010000096.1:0-8320 GCA_049689695.1 Chitinophagaceae bacterium
GCAATAAATATGACTATTGATAAATTAAAATGGCAAAAATTGCAATTTGATGAAATTTGACAACTACTCCATAAGACCTCTTACAACCGATGATCTGGTGCCCTACTTTAAAATGGTTGAAAGAAACCGAAAAAGACTTGAAGAATTTTTTACAGGCACCGTATCCAGAACAAAAACCATAGACGATACACAAGCATTTTTGGCTGACATTACAGAGCGTGCTAAAGCCAGAACCTACATGCCTTACCTGATCATTGATGAAGAGAATGGAAAATTTGCCGGTTTTCTCGACCTGAAAAATATTGATTGGAGCATTCCGAAATCGGAAGTGGGCTGCTATATGGACAAAGACTATGCAGGAAAAGGAGTCGCTACAAAAGCTTTTCAATTATTTTGCGAGTACTGCTTCAATACGTTCGGTTTCCGAAAGCTTTTTTTGCGTACACACGAAAGCAACACCGCTGCCAAACAAATGGCTGAGCATAACGGATTTGAAAAAGAAGGCATTCTGCGCTGGGATTATAAAACAACCTCCGGGCAACTTGTTGACCTTATCTATTATGGGCGTCTCAGAGGCTAGTACGCCTGACATAAGAGGTTTTTGATAAACGGTTTGCTCCATCTACGAAATAATACGTACTTTCATAAAAATACACCTCATGAAAAAATTATTGATATGCCTGGCGTTTGCTGCCACTACCATCGGGATTTCAGCAAATGCCCAACAAACCAAAACTACAGCTCCCACTGCCTCCAATTCCAGCACAGTTTACGCCTATGCCAATGGTGATGATAGCTATTTGCAATTCTCTGCCGACACTTACAAAGCCGATAAGAAATATGTGGTCTTTAAATTATGGAGTGAAAAATCGCCGCTGACCGAAACTGAGCGGGCAAATATAACCGACCTCAAAAAGGCTTTGGCAGGCAAGAATGTTGAAGTGGTGGAATTTGAATGGAAGAATGAAGAACAACTGAAAGAAATGATGGCCAAATATGGTATAAAAGCTAAAGTATCAGACGATAAACACATTAACCTCAAAAGCGAACATCTTAATCTTAATACCACTTCAGGCAAGGCGCTTTTTGTAATGGAAGACGATAAACCGGTGTCGGTTTGCTCAGGAAAAGACTGTGAAGACCGTCTAAAATTCTTCTTCAAGCTGAAAGTGCGGGTGTAGTGTATGAAAAAACAAACCATTGCTTTCCTGCTGATAATAGGTGTATCAACTGCTGTTGCACAAACCAGGACGGATTCATGCATCGCCTATTTCCAGGAAATAAAACAAGCCACCCGGCAAAACCAACAGCTCTGGAATAAAAATCTGTATGCACTTATCCTGTTGGTGGACCCGCAGACAAGAGAAATAATTACCAATGCGCAGGACTCGGCCAGCACGCTCAGCCCGTATAAAACCGTATTCACTGGCAGGCTGCCTGATAAAGTAAATATTGCCAATACCGCCATGCACTGGAATGGGCAGCACTGGTCTATGGTAATGTTGCCATTGCCAAAAGATAAAAAAACGAGGATAAACCTCATTGCTCACGAACTTTTTCACCGCGCACAGCATTCACTTGGGTTAAACGCTCATAATCCCGATAATGCTCATCTCGACGAAAAAGATGCAAGGATCTACCTGCGGCTTGAATTGGAGTCGCTAAAAAAAGCGCTGACCGCTACATCAAAATCAGCAATAAACAGCCATATCACCAATGCCCTTGCATTTCGCAAGTACCGCTATTTATTATATCCAAAGGCCGACTCAACGGAAAGCCTGATGGAACTGAATGAAGGCATTTGTGAGTATACCGGCATCATGCATAGCGGAAGAACGTCACACGAAATGCTTGCCTATTTCCAGGAACACATAGACACTTTCATCAAAAGTCCTTCTTATATCAGGTCATTCGCCTATGAGGCTGTTCCGGTGTATGGATATCTGCTGAAATCTGTAAAGCCTGATTGGAATAAGGCAATAAATAACAACACTAACCTTGCTTCATTCTTTGAAACATCGTTTGGCGTACAATTGCCTGCAGATCTGGAAGCTCATGTAACAAAAAACGCGCTGCAATACAATGCGGACATTATTACCACAGAAGAAAATGTTCGTGCAGACCAGATCCGCAAACAAAAAGAAGCCTACGTGCAAATGTTCCTGGAATCACCTGCCACAGAACTGCCGCTGATGAATATGAATATGTCGTTCGATTATACTAAAATGGTTTCGCTCAATGAAAAGGGAATGGTATACCCGCAAATACGTATTACAGATAAATGGGGCATTCTTACCGCCAGCAAAGGCGCGCTCATAAGTGCCGATTGGAGCAAGGCAAGAGTGACTTTCCCTATCAGTATCGAAGGAGAAAAAATATCCGGTGATGGATGGACGCTGGAACTTTCGGCGGGTTATTCACTGGTAAAAGATGATAAGGGCAGCTACAGGCTGAAGGCAAAATAATGGCTTCCGCAGCCTGAGTATAGGATGTAATTAAAACTCATATGGGCATAACAAGGACAATTTTATTTGGAGTATTCATACTGTTTCTGACACTCAATCAATCCTTATTTGCCCAACAGCATTTGAAGTTGATCAAAGCCACATCAACCCACATCAAAATCCTGGATGGTGACGATCTGCTGCAAGGTGAGCTGGTTCCTGGTTTAAAGCCAGACGTTTACGTTTTTCATAAAACAAGCAAACAGAAAAGAGTTACTTACTACACAGACATCGACAGTATATCGTTTGACGTGAGCTTAGGCGATACCCATGATTTTGCCATACTGCTTAACAATAAAGACACTTGCTTCCAGAGAATTACATCGGAAAACCTCAACAAAGTATCTTATCTCAGAAGCAATAAGGTTTCATTGAACGATACCATTCCATTTACACTCGGCCCCAACAATGCCATTCATCTCAAAGGAAAGATCAATGGCTCTGATACGCTTGACCTGATATTCGATACAGGCGCAAGCGTGGGAGTTTTGTCAGAGGAAGGAAGTGAAAAAGATAACGCTCTGCGCAGCGACAACAAAAACACCTTTGAGTTTGCAGGGATCAGGATTGAAAATTCACCCGCAGTTTTCATAAACTATCATGGGCGTTTAAAAGCCGATGGCGTAATTGGATACAATGCTTTTGAAGACAAGGTCGTGGAGATTAATTATGACCGGGGCATACTTGTAATTCATGCTTCCATGAACGATGTAAGCACAACCTATACTGAGCGCGAAATAATATGGAGAGGGGCCAACATGTTTATCGAATGCGTTTTGCATAATAAAGGCAAACAGTCTAAAGGATTGTTCCTGTTCGATACGGGTTCTAAATGGGCGCTTTCTGCAACAAAAGATTTTGCCGCCGCTAATCAACTATACGGTGTAATGAATAAAACCGGAACCAGAAGGGCTAAGGGAGTGAGTGGCAAAACAATAAAAAGTACTACAGTTACACTGCCTACTTTGATGATAGGAAATCTTTCCCTGGAGAATGTACCGCTCGACCTTGAATCCAGTTCTAACGATGAAGGGCTTGATAAGAATATTGTTGGCAATGATGTGCTGAAACGGTTCAATGTTGTGATAGATTACCGGAACGGATACATTTACCTCCAACCTAACGACTTGGTTAACAGCGCGTACAACAAGTCAATAGACGAAAACCTGATCTTTATTGGTATAGCTGTTCTGGCGGCAATTCTTCTTTTTGGAATCTTCATTTACAGAAAAAAGAGAGCCCGGGGCAAATAGCTGATCAGGGGTGTTTTTGAACACAATTTTTCTATCTTTGGCTCTATTTATAACCCCTCATGAACCTTACCCGTGCTGCTTTTGGCGTTATTTGCTGTTTTCTCCATTTCATCGCCTTCGCTCAGAAAGATAATAGGGTCCGCTTGCGGACCGGAGATGTTTCTATTGCATCAAATCTCAGCGCTTCGTTTGTTGATTCATTCAACCGGGATCTTCCCAGGTTCAACAATAAATCAGTTGTACTTGTAGCATTTGAAGGCATTCCGACCGAGCAATCCAAAGCATTGCTTAAAGCCAACGGCATTGAAGTGTACAACTACATTGCACCGGGCTTATATTCTGCGACCATATCCGGGAACGCAAACGCTGCCCTTCTCCGCCAGGCAAAAGCAACCGCGCTTATTCCTTTAACTGCTTTGCAGAAAATCGATCCGCTGCTGGCAGGCAATAAGCTTCCTTCGTGGAGCATCAAAATTCCCGGCACCATCGATGTGATCATCAGCTTTCCAAAATCTTTTTCCTATACTGATGTAGCCCGGTTTCTGAAAGAAAAAAACATCGATATCGTTGCTGATAAATGGTCGTTGTATGGAAAGCTTTCTGTGCGTCTTTCTCCCATTCGCCTTAGCGAGCTGGCTTCTTTTCCATTTGTTGAATATGTTTCGCCCGCAGAGCCAGAGCTGGAAGTTTTCAATCATAAAAGCAGGCAGCTTACAAGAGCTAATGTGTTGAACGCATCCATTGCTAATGGCGGCCTCGGTTTAAATGGCGAAGGCGTTGTTGTAGGCATTGGCGATAACACCATTGTTTCCACACACATCGATTTTTCCGGCAGGCTGTTCGATCGAAACACCGCCAACGCTTCGCATGGTATTCATGTTGCCGGCACTGCTGCCGGTGGCGGAATTATAAATGAACTATACCGCGGCTTCGCGCCTAAGGCTACTATTGTAAATGCCTTGCAGGATGATGTTGTTACCGGCTTGTACGTGCAGGATTACAACATGGTTTTGACCAATAATTCTTACGGCCCCGGTTTCAATTGTGACTTCAACGGCCTTTACATGGTGAGCGGCCAGTATATAGACCAACTGGCTTTCGATTTTCCATCGCTGCTTAATATTTATGCAGGAGGAAATTATGCAAACAATGTTTGCGCACCTTATCCCGCTGGTTTCAATACGGTATCTACGCTCTGGCAATCGGCAAAAAATCCTATTACAGTCGGTGCAACAACAGACTCCGGCGATATCGGCAATTTCTCCAGCAGGGGACCGGTAAGGGATGGCAGAATAAAACCAGAGATCGTAGCTATGGGTCAGCAGGTTACTTCTACCTGGCCAACCAATATATATTCATTCAATTCAGGCACCAGCATGGCTGCACCTGCGGTTACAGGCGGACTTGCATTGTTGTACCAGCGTTATCGCCAATTGCATGGCGGAGCTGATCCAAAGAATGGTTTGATGAAAGCCATCCTTTGCAATGGCGCTACAGATAAAGGAAATCCCGGGCCTGATTATACGTATGGATTTGGATGGATGAACCTTGTGCGCAGCGTGGATATGCTCAACAAACAGGCCTATGTCATCGCCTCTTCCAATCAGAATGGAGTAAACAGTTATAATATTTCCGTACCTGCGGGCACCGCACAGGTAAAAGTAATGCTGTACTGGAATGATCCGCCGGCTTCACCGCTTGCTGCAAGATCATTGGTGAACGATCTGGACCTTGAAATAATTACTCCTTCTTCTGCAGTTGTACTGCCACTTGTGCTGGATACTTTTCCTGCACGGGTCAACAATAACGCGGTGAATGGAGTGGACCGTACAAACAATATCGAGCAGGTGGTTATAGACCAACCAACTGCAGGAAATTATACTATCAGAATTAAGGGAACAGCCATCGCTCAAAATCCATCGCAGGAATTTTTCCTGGTGTATGATGTGGTGCCTGTTTCTGTTGCATTGACTTATCCGGTGGGCGGCGAAGCCATGGTGCCGGGCGAATCAGTAAAGATCTCGTGGGACGAATTCGGAAATACTGATAAGACTTTTAACCTGCAGTTCTCTGCAGATAACGGCGCGAGCTGGACGAACATTGCTACTGATCTCGCAGCAGCGAGACGCATTTATACCTGGCAGGTGCCTGCAATTGTCACTACCAATGCGATGGTAAGAATTGTTCAGAATGGCACTGCACTCACCAACGCCAGCCGTACTTTTACCATTGTCGGTTTGCCTGTAGTGACGCTGTCACCCGTGCAATGTGAAACGTATATGGCCATCGACTGGGCGCCTATCGCAGGAGCAGACCATTACGAAGTGATGATGCTGGGCGAAGATGAAATGAAGGTGATGGATACCGTAACAACCACGCATTACAAATTCACCGGTCTGTCTAAAGAAAAAATTTACTGGGTAAGCGTTCGCGCAAAACTAAATGGCAAGCCGGGCAGAAGATCGATAGCCATCTCTTACAGGCCAATTGCGGGTAATTGCAGCGGTTCGATCTCTGATAACGATCTTATAGTTGAATCCCTGGTATCCCCGGCCACGGGAAGAAAAAATACTTCTGCTACACTGCTTTCCACTCATGCCATCACCGTGCGCATTAAGAACCTAGATGATGCACCCGCTAACAATTTCAGTGTGAGCTATGCCGTGAATAACGGGCAATGGCTTACTGAAAATATTGCTGTTACGCTTGCGCCCGGCAGCAGTTACGATCACACTTTCAATACTACAGCAGATCTTTCTGCAACAGGCGTGTACAAAATAGCAACTGTAGTAAAGAATACCATCACAGACCCATCTGTTCACAACGATACGCTGGTAACCGACGTAAGGCACCTGAACAATCAACCGATCAATCTTGCCAATACTTTTCTCGACGATCTTGAAACTGCTGCTTCGGCTACTTATGCCAGGGACACAATAGGCATGATGGGAGTTGACCGTTATGATTTTCAATCCGCCACCAAATCGGGGCAGGTCACTACTTTCCTCAACACTGGTTTTGCATACTCCGGATCCAAAGCTTTTATCATAGGGGAAATCTTCCCGCGTTCAGCGATTGGCCAGAATTACCTGATGGGGACTTTCAACCTTTCAAATTATTCAACGGCTGCAAATAACCTGCGCGCAGATTTCAGGTTTATCAATACACAATTCACTCTACTCAGCACCGTATGGGCAAGAGGAGCGGATGATCAGCCCTGGATAAAACTGTATGATGCTCTCAGAACTGCCGACACCAATTACAGGCGGTCGCCAAGCCTTGCCATTGCAGATTCACTGGCAAAATACGGCCAGGATTTTACTGGCAGTTTTCAATTGCGGTGGGGTGAGTGGTCTTTATTTCAAAGCATGAATAAACGCAGATTGTATGCGCTTGACGACATCAGGTTATACCAGGTGTTCAATGATGTGCAGGCGCTAAGAGTAGACACCCCATCTGTTATGAGTTGTGGCGTTACCGGCAATGTTCCTGTAAAATTGTTGATTCACAACAGCCATTTTTCCGCGCTCAATAATATTCCTGTCAAATACTCAGTAAACGGCGGTCAATGGGTTGAAGAAGTGATCCCTTCCATTGCGGGAAAAGCAACGTATCAATATGTTTTCAACCAACCGATGAACATGACTGCTAACGGCAGTTACAAAGTGACTGCGGTTGTTTCTTATCCTGCGGATAATTTCAGGGAAAACGACACGGTAGTAAGCGAGATACAGAGCAGCGTGCTTGTAACTTCTTATCCCTACCTGCAGAATTTTGAATCAGGGCACGAAGGCTGGTATACCACCGGCAAGAACAGCTCATGGGAATATGGATTACCAGCTTCCACGAAAATAAAAGGAGCCGCAAGCGGTGCTAAAGCATGGAAGACAAGGCTGTCCGGAAATCATAACGAGAATGAGTTCTCTTATCTCTATTCACCCTGCTTTGCATTGAACGGACTAACAAGACCAGCTTTAAGTTTCAGCGTATCGCAGGACATAGAAGATTGTGGCAGTCCGTCATGCGACGGCGCCTGGGTTGAATACACGCTCAACGGCACTACCTGGTTCAAGCTGAACTCTTCGCTCGTAAATACCAATTGGTACAATAATCCCGGGCAATTGCTTTGGAATAACCTTACCTATACGCGCTGGCATGTGGCTACCTCAGGTTTACCTGCTTCAACAGGTGTGATCAGATTCCGCTTTGTGTTTTCGTCTAATGGTTTCGGTAATAACGAAGGCATTGCGATAGACGATATTCATTTGTATGAGAATGCAAGCGTTATTTACGATTCTGTTTCTATGACATCACCGGTCACGGAAACGGTATCGGCAAATGGCTGGACAGATTTTAAAGTTTCAGGAAAGCTGCTGGCATCTGTTCATCCTGGCAACCAGAACATAGGGCCTGTGGATGCGCAGGTGTACATCAATACTTCGGGCGTGCGCAATACCAGCACACAGTATTATCACGACAGAAATCTAACATTGAAATCGGCAAACCCGCTTAGTGATTCTGTGACCGTTCGTTTTTATTTCCTGGATAAGGAAACCGATAGCC
>JBAVMD010000097.1:0-9406 GCA_049689695.1 Chitinophagaceae bacterium
TACTAAGACCATCTGACATTAGCAAAGAGGATCGCAATTTCATTAAAAAGTCAATTGAAATATCAAAAAGAAATCTGATAGCTTTAACATCAGTTATCATTATTATTACCATTATTATTATTACAACTAATCTAATCAATAAAAAAACAGATCAATCTTCTGGGACATTAATCGATTCATCAATAAGCAGAGGTCTTTCAAGAAGCGATACAATGATACTGCCTTTGTGGGAAACCCAGAGTATTCGTGTAAAATGTATAAATGATACTCAAAATTTCTGCGAAACCGTTATGATGCACGCGAGTAAATGGACTGATTCTACTGGGATTAAATTTGTATTGGTCGACTCAGGAGATTCAGCAGATATAAGGGTTTCATTCGATAAAACACAAACAAACTGGTCTGCGTTGGGCAAAAATGCACTTGATACACCGCAAAATAAGCCAACAATGAATATCAATCCTCAATATGACACCTACTCATTCAGAGGGTTAGTGTTATCGCGATTCGGATTGGCATTGGGATTAATTAAAGAACATATGAATTCTGATGCAAATATCCCATGGGACACTACCGAGGTTCTTCTTTACTATCAAAAAGAATACAAATGGACTAAAGATCAAACCAGATTTCTCATATTAAAAAAGTATGATAAAATCTTACCTGAATGGCGAGATTTTGACCCCAAATCCGTTATGATGGATGCAATAGTTCAACCGGAATTAACTAAACGCCGTTTTACATCAGATTTCAATTCCCAGCTTTCCGAAAGTGATAAAAAGCTTATTAAAAAATTATATCCAAAAGTTAAATAATCAATCTCTCAGACCCGTATACCGTACATACATTCCTCCATTCCTGGTTTTGCAAAACGCATTAAAGGGTATGTCTTCCTGTTTTATGAATCCGCTTTGCGGAAGTTCACCGCCTGCCACCATTTCCACTACCGCGGCTACAGATGCAGCTGTTGTCCATGAAATAGCGCGCCACTCTTTTCCATTGATAACAATGGGATGATAAGCATTATAAAACTCTTCCCGCGCCAGCACACCTCCCTTCCATCCTTCCACTACAGCGTATACATATACCACATCTTCACGCACTGCAGGTTTAGCTTCGGTAAGGATCTGCTCAACCAGTTGCCTCTTTTCTTTCAGGATCAATTCATACAGCAGGAACCGCATCAGCTTCGCATGCCCGGGATACCGGATGGTCTTGTAATTAAGCGTATCTACTTTCCCTTCCAGCGTAGCGCACATGGTGCCCAGACCGCCGCTGGTACTGAACGCTTCAAACTCCTGCCCTTCTATATTGATCAGTTCTATTCCATCCAGTGAAGACACCGTTTTGCGTACGCCGTTGTGTATCACTTCTGCATCGTTAATGTATTCGTTGATCACGCCGGCGGGTGACCACGTGAATGAGTACCCGAGTAAGCCATTCGGGTATCTTGGCAAAGCGCCTACTCTCAGCTCTACATCCCGCAGCTTTGTAAAACGGTTGTACAGGTCTGCCCCAACAATGCCGATGAAGCCCGGCGCCAGTCCGCATTGCGGAGCCATTACGCCTTTTGATGTTTCAGCCATCTTCATGATGGCATTGGTTGTAGGAACATCTTCAGTAAGGTCAAAATAATGAATGCCTGTTTCATAGGCAGCCTGCGCCACCGGCAGGTTCATATCGTAAGGCAGGCAGGATACAACCGCATCCTGATCTTTAAGTATATCCAGTAAAAACTGAGTGTCCTTTACATTGCCATGCACCACATTAAAAGGCACTTCCTCGGCCGGTTTTGCCTGGTCGATACCCGTTACAGTAAACAGCTCGTTCAATAACGTGCCTACCAGGGAACCTACTTTGCCCAGACCAATTACAGCGATGTTTTTCATTTCCTGAAAATTATGATGATAAGAGAATTAGCTGATCGGGTGATCAGCTGATTTAAAGCTTGTTGGTAATTGAAATGATTGATGACTTCAGTGTCAGTATCACTAATGCTTATGGAACATTAGCGCAGGCGCTCCTCAGGAATGCAAGATAGGAATAGAATATTTTAACGGACTCGTTCATTCGGCGCGAAGATAGGGAAAGAGTCAATAAGGTCATTGGGTCATTAAGTCAATAGCTCAGGAACCAATATCCTTCATGCAGCACTTTTTTATGCAACGGAAGGTTTATAGGGGTTTTAAACAAAGGGCAGTTGAGCACGACTGTATGATATTCACCGTTTTCGCCGCAGGCATCGATGCCAATGGCTTCCAGTTCATCCACCAGCTCATAGGTTATCTTTCTTCCAAGAAAGCGTTCGCCCATTTGGGTATTGCACGAAACGATCATGGCTTCAATACCGTTGCTGATCATATCGTTCACTAAACTTCTTCTATCCTGCTGCCATAAAGGAAGCATCGCGCTTAGCCCGGCTTCATGGCATACCATTTCTTCCCAATCGCGGTGCGGTTGCAGATCGATATCGCCAAATACCATGGCTTCCACACCGTATTCCAACTTCAATTGCTGCAGCGCCATGATAAAATGCTGTTCGTAATCGTTCCAGGATGTGGCACGCGCAATCACAGGTACGCCTATGCTTTCTGCCTGCTGCTGCAGTACGGCCAATGGCAGTCCATGCGAACGCGAGATCTTTCCCTGTTCATTCATCATGTTCACCAAAGCTTTCAACTCGTGTTCCTGCTCAATAGCTTGCATCAATGCATAACAACTGTCTTTGCCGCCGCTCCATGAACACCCGATTGAAAAGCCCATTATAAAAAGAGGATTATCGTTTAATGATAGCTGTAAGCATCAACAGCCATCCTGCAATGAAGAATAAACCGCCGAAAGGCGTAATAATACCAACGCCATTCAAACCTACGGTAGACGTTGCCTTAAGCGCCGTAAGCAGGTAAAGCGAACCCGAAAAAAGAACGATACCGATGATAAAACAATAACCGGCCCAACTCAGCCATTGGCTTTGCATGCGTTCCATCAACAATGCAATGAACAGCAATGCGAAGGTGTGATAGAATTGATAGCGAACACCGGTCTCGAATGTAGCTACCGTATCAGCAGGCACTATTTTTTTCAAGCTGTGCGCACCAAACGCACCTAAGGCCACAGAAAGCGCACCAAGTATTGAACCAATGATCAGGAATGTTTTAGACATGCATTATGTGTTGTATGAGAGACTCAACGCTGGCTTCGCTTTCTTCTATTACCAGGCTTGCCTGCTCGTAGTAAATGCGCCTTTCGGAGAATTTTTTAAGTATGAATTGCCTCAGCTGCCCATCTGAAAGATTCCGGAGCAGCGGACGGCTGTCTTTTTCTTCGAGCAGCCGGTTGAACAGCACCTCCATCCGCGTATTCAGCCACACGGTAATGCCGTTATTGTTCATGTAGTCGATGTTATTGAAATAGCAGGGTGTTCCACCGCCGCAAGCCATTACAAAAGACTCGTGGCTTTCTGTAAGAATGTACATCGTTTCTTTCTCCATCATGCGAAAATATTCTTCGCCTTTCTGCTCGAATATCTCAACAATGGATTTCCCTTCGTCTTCCGTGATCTGCTTATCCAGGTCGAAGAACGGAAGCGTGAGCCTGGAACTAAGCAGGTTGCCCCAGTGTGTTTTGCCGGATCCCATGAAACCGATCAGGTAAATTCTCATACAGCTAATTATTTAAACGCGTTCAGGCCGGTAACATCCATCCCCGTTATGAGCAAATGAATATCGTGTGTGCCTTCGTAAGTGATCACACTTTCAATATTCATCATGTGGCGCATGATTGAATATTCACCCGTGATGCCCATGCCGCCCAGCATTTGCCTGGCGTCACGCGCGATATTTGCGGCAATTTCACAACCATTTCTTTTAGCCATGGAAACCTGTTGCGGCGTAGCCCTTCCTTCGCTCATCAATACCCCCAGCCGCCAGTTGAGCAACTGCGCTTTGGTGATCTCAGTGATCATTTCCGCCAGCTTTTTCTGCTGCAGCTGAAACCCGCCTATCGGCCTGTCAAACTGTTCCCGCTCCATGCTGTATCTCAATGCTGTATCATAGCAATCCATGGCCGCTCCCACCGTTCCCCACGCAATGCCATAGCGGGCCTTGGTTAAACAACTGAGCGGCCCTTTAAGGCCTTTCACGTTGAGAATATTTTCTTTAGGAACTTTTACGTTGTCAAATACCAGCTCGCCGGTTGCGGAGGCACGCAGGCTCCATTTACCATGAGTGGTGGGCGTGGAAAAACCTTCCATACCGCGTTCTACTACCAACCCCCTTATGTCCCCCTCAGGATCTTTTGCCCAAACCACCGCCACCTGGCTGAAAGGCGCGTTGCTGATCCACATTTTGGCGCCATTCAGTATCACATGATCGCCCGCATCTTTAAAGTTGGTAAGCATTCCCGCAGGATTGCTGCCATGATCGGGTTCGGTAAGTCCAAAGCATCCCAGCCATTCGCCGCTTGCCAGCTTAGGCAGGAACTTTTTACGCTGTTCCTCGCTTCCGTAAGCATAGATCGGGAACATCACCAGCGAGCCCTGTACAGAGGCGGTTGAACGCACCCCGCTATCGCCCCGCTCCAGCTCCTGCATCATCAGGCCATAGCTCACGTAATCCAGTCCGCCCCCGCCATACTCGGCAGGAATTGTAGGGCCAAAACATCCCAGGTCTCCCAACTGCTTCACGATCTGTTGGGGGAACTCGGCTTTCTGGGCGTAATCTTCTATAATGGGAGAGATTTCTTTTTTTACGTAATTCCTTACGGTTTCACGGATAAGCTTCTGTTCCTCAGTGAGTAACTCATCTAACTGAAAATAATCCGGACTTACAAATACATCGGTGCGGGCAGCCATAGTAAATCGTTTAATGCGTCGCAAAAGTAAGAAAAGACAGGTGGTAACACGAATTTGAAGGCACGAATTGCACGAATTAATGATTCAAATTCGTGTTATCCTTCCGCTTATCGAAAAGACATTGAAATATTTTTTTGCCTTTTTTACCTTACTGTGCAACAATCGATAACAACACTTGTACTTAATTCAAACCCTGATCAACTTTGGAGCTGACTGCAACAATCTTTTTTGATGATCTGGTTGAGCGGTGCAAACAAGGCGACGCACGTAGTTACGAAACCCTCTACCAACAGTATGCTAAGGCTATGTACAACACCAGCCTGCGCATTGTAAACAACGCCGGTGACGCGGAGGATGTTTTACAGGAGGCTTTTATGGACGCGTTCCGTTTCCTGAACGATTTCAATTATAAATCAACGTTCGGGGCCTGGCTGAAACGCATCGTCATCAACAAATCAATCAACGTGCTGCGAAAACGCAGGCTCGACCTGGTAGACATCGACACCACCGCGGCGCCCGATCTGCCAAATGAAGAAGTGCTGGATGAAGAAAATATCCAGCTGAAAGTGGGCGAAGTAAAAAAAGCCGTTACGCTTTTACCCAATGGGTATCGCACAGTGCTTACGCTTTATCTCTTTGAAGGATATGATCACGAAGAGATCGCGGAGATACTGCGCATTTCTGAATCAACGGTGCGTACGCAATACCATCGTGCAAAACACAAATTGCTGCACATTATAAAAGGAGGACTGTCATGAGCAAGAAACTGGAACAATTTATACAAGACAACCGTGAAGACTTTGACAGCGAAGAGCCGCGTCCGCAACTATGGAAAAATCTGCAGGCAGATTTGGGCACAGGAAAAAAGATGGACAAACTGGTACATCTTTCCTTTTTGCGCTGGACGGCTGCCGCAGCCATTCTTGTGATGCTGGTTGGGATGTTCTACTACATGAACCAGCAGAAGTCGAATAATATTGTGCAGGCAGAAACACCTGCAACCGACGATACTTTATTGAATGAAGTAAATCCAACCTATGCAAAAGAAGTTTATCATTTTACGCAGCTGATAGAACTAAAGCAGAACGAGCTGAAACAGATCAGTAAAGAGCATCCGGAGCTTTACAAGCAATTTGTAACAGACGTTCATAGTCTCGACAGCTCTTACCAGGCCTTGCGCACAGAACTGCCCGCAAATCCTGATCCCGAGATGCTGCTTGAAGCCATGCTACAGAATCTGCGCCTGCAGGCAGATCTTCTCAATCAGCAATTGACCATTATCAAACAAATTAAACAATCGAAAAAAGAAAAAAATGAAAAAAATACACGTTCTGCTTAGCAACGTTTTATTAGTAACCCTGCTGTTAAGCAACGCTGCTATTGCCCAGAAAAAAACGTATGAATTTGCCAAAGACCGTACCATCAGTCAAACATACAGTGCATCAGGCAACGACAAGCTTACCATCAACAACCAGTTTGGAAATGTAGTGGTTAAAACATGGTCGAAGAACGAAGTGAAGGTGGATATTAAGATCGCGGTATCTTCTACCGTTAAGGAAGATGCTGACGAAATGTTTGAAAAAATTGATGTGAACCATGGTAAAGATGGAAACAACATCTATTTCAAAACCACCATGGAAAAAAATAAAGACAAGAATAAAGACAAAGAAAAAGAGAAGAACCAAAGTGGGTCACGCAGCAATTCGATCAATATAGATTATGAGATCAATATGCCTGCCGGTCTTACGCTCGACCTCGAAAATAAGTTCGGAAAAACAATCCTGCCCGATCTTCAGGGCAAGGTGGATATAGAGCAGCAATTCGGCGACCTGCAGGCTGGCAGATTATCAAAGCCCGGTAAAATAGATGTGCGCTTTGGCTCTGCTGATATTGAAGCTGTTGAAGGCGGCACCTACGATTTTCAGTTTGTAAACAATACTGCGGTGGTAAAGAATGCAACCGGCGATATTAAAGTAAAGGCGCAGCATTGTGGAAAGAACGGAGTGGTGATCTATGCAGCCAATACCAGTTCGGTTGATGTGGATGCACAGCATTCAGATATAGCTGTGGTTGTTCCGAAGGATATGTCTGTTCAATTTGATATCGATACTCATTTCGGTTCATTCAAAAACAATTCTTCTTTTGCCATCAAAAAAGAAGGTGATGATGATGACAGCAGGCACGGGCCCAAATTCAATCATTCGTATAAAGGAACATCCGGCCAGGGAAAAGTGAAGATCAAGCTGGATGGAAATTTCACCAACTTCACCATCGGGCACGAAGCGCCTCCGGTGAAGCCAAAAAGCGATAAAAAAGAAAGACGTGTTTAATCTCGCAGTCAGCTGAGTCAAGACTCACGAACGGGACACTTCGAAAGGAGATCGTCCCGTTCTTTATTAGCTGATGGATGATTAGCTGATTGTGAGTTGTTGGGAAAGAAAGCAGGGGAACGCGGGTTGTCAGGATTGGTTAGGATTTATTAGGATATGTTCGTAACAATTTTAAGTACATCTGAAATTGCAACAGCTAATCTTAATAAATCCTAAATGATCATGATGATCCGCGTTCCCCTGCTTTACCGATACGAACTTATCATTTAAAAACACTTCTCCATCCCTACCATTTCCTCCTTTATCGGGTATGATTTTGGAAATCTGCATAAGCTCATTAGCTTTCAGCAAAATACACCCCATGATCTATCGTATTGTTTGCTGCATTTTAATAATCGCCATGATAGCGGCATGTAACTCCACTCCTGATGTTTCTGCAACTTATCATGCAGACAGCGCTGCAACGGCAAAAAAAGACACCGCTAAATATGGCGAGATGAAAATGTACTGGCTGGTTTTCCTGCTGAAAGGAAATAACCGTACGCAGGACAGCATCGCTTCTGCCAGGATACAGGCTGCGCATATAGCAAACATTGAACGTTTGGCGAAAGAAGGAAAGATCGTTATGGCCGGACCGATGGGCTATGATAAAGACCTTCGTGGAATTTTCATTATGAATTGCAAGGATTCAGCCGAAGCAGCAAGCTATATCAAAACCGACAGCGCCATCATTACCGGCAGGCTTCGTTTTGAGTTGCATCCGTGGTGGACAGCTAAGGGGAAGTATGAGTTTAATTAGATGATCATCGTTCTATTTCTGCCCAAAATCCTGCGTCCAGTACTGTCCGGATCGCGCTGCGCCCATTTCTTTAAACTTTGGGCTCATGATCGTTTGGCAGTGATTGGGGCTTTTAAGCCAGCCTTCCACCACTGTTCGTTCATCAGTGTAGTTGAAAGCAATGTTCTCTCCGTAAGCTTTCCAGTCGTAGCCTGCAGCCTTTATACGATCTCCCGGGGTTGAACCTGTTGGGGATGTGTGGCTGAAATAATTTTTCTTCAGCATATCAGCGCTATGGTTGTAGGCTGCCTGCGCCAATTGGTTATTCCAGGTCACTTCCCCTACCGCTGGCATGTTTGTGCCGCCACAATTACAACCCTTCCGTCTTACATCGTTCACTATCTGGATCAGCAAACCGCTGTTCAGGTTAAGATCGGGGTTTTCACCATTTACTACTGTAGTATCAGCAGGAAGTGTTTCATCTTTTGTGCATGCCGATGCCGAAGAAAGAAATAAAGACAATAATAAAGCAAGCCTGATCATTTTCACCAATGTGATTTAGCTTTTGTAAACGCAAAAAACGAACCGGTTGTGTAAGGGAAAAGTTAAAAGGTGAGTGGGGAGTGGTGAGTTGGGAGTAACAAGTTGGAAAGTGTTTAGCGTTTTAGTGTTTCGAGAAACCCTGCCATCTCATTCTGATACTGTTGCGCAATCATACGCGCTTCGTCGGCAAAGAATTCCGAGCTGGATGCGTAAATGATTGCGCGGCTTACGTTCACGAGAAGGCCGCAGTCGGCGATCATTGCTTTTTCAGAAATGTCTTTCAGCGAACCCCCTTGGAAACCTACCCCGGGCACAAGATAGAAATGATCCGGGGTCAGTTTGCGGATGTTAACGAACTCATCAGCCTGCGTAGCGCCTATCACAAACATAAGATTGCCGGGATCTCCCCAAGTGGATACAGTCTTCAATACTTTTTCATACAGGAATTCATCACCCATTTTTTGCAGCTCAAAATCTTTAGCGCCGGCATTAGAAGTTAACCCCAATACAATGGCCCATTTGCCGGGGAATTGAAGAAAAGGCTTTACGCTGTCCTCGCCCATATACGGCGCGATGGTGATGGCATCAGCGTTCATCATTTCAAAAAAAGCCTTTGCGTATTGCGAGGAGGTATTGCCGATATCACCACGCTTTGCATCTGCAATTTTAAAATGGGTTGATGGGATGTATTCCATTGTGCGGTGCAATGCTTCCCAACCTTTAATGCCGTGGGCCTCATAAAAAGCTGTGTTAATTTTATAGCTTACACACAGATCCTGGGTGGCATCTATAATGGCTTTGTTGAATTCAAAAATTGCATCGGGATGCGATTGCAGATGTTTAGGAATTTTATGAATGTCGGTATCGAGACCAACACACAAGTATGATTTTTTACTGAATATC
>JBAVMD010000098.1:0-4081 GCA_049689695.1 Chitinophagaceae bacterium
ACCTCTGCCAGATGAAGTCAGGGCCATGCTGCGTCTTCATGACGGTGAAACCAGCAATGGCAATAGTCCATTTTTCGACCAGAAGTTCATGAGCACGCAGGAAATAATTGACCAGCTAAAGTTCTCCCGAACATTAGTGAAGCCTGAAAATAGAACAATTGACAATCCTTCTGCGTCAGAAGCACTACTCAGGCAAATCATAGATGGCGTAAAGGCTCAGATTAATACCGGCAGTTGGTATAAAGTAGAGTTTGGCGGCTCCTCTAATTCGTTTTCAAAGCCTGCCTTATACAAATATGAAAGTACAACTGGAAAAGAAAAAGAATTTTTTGACGTGAACTATGAAGAGATTGTTACTTTAATAGAGCAATTGCATGCTTTAGAAAAAACCTCATATAATTGGGATGAACTGAAGATTATTTTTTATCATGATGGGCGATCAGAGATAAAAAGAGAAGATTACGGATTCAATGACTATATAGGTGAAAGTATGCCGCCTGATACTGTAAAGCGCATTTACTTTCACTACAAATGGGTCCCGGTCTTCTCGGATGGTGGAGGCAACTATATAGGTGTTGATTTAGACCCGGACAGCAGAGGTGTGAAAGGTCAAGTGATTGTTTATGGAAGAGATGTAGACCAGAACTACCGAGTGGCTGAAAACCTTAGTGAGTTCTTCGATAAAATCATTATTGAAATTAACAAAGAAGAAGGAGCACTTACAAAAAATAAAAAGCATCATTTCCAGGAAAGATTAAAGGCGTTCATATAAGACTGTTAGGTGCCTGCCAAGCATTCTGGAGATAATTGCAATCATTATAAAAAGCAACCTGTAATTTTCCATTTTATATGAACGTTCAAGCACAAATCAAAGAGTATATTGCCAGTCAGCCTGAACCAAAGCGTAGCGACATGCAAGCGTTGCATCGCATCATTCTGGAAATAATGCCAGCATGTAAATTATGGTTCCTGGATGGAAAAAACAGTGAAAATAAAACTGTTTCTAATCCTAATATCGGATACGGGCTTTACACCATAAAATATGCTGATGGAAAATCCAAAGAGTTTTATCAAATTGGTATCAGTACAAACACAACCGGGATATCTGTCTATATCCTTGGCCTCGATGATAAGACATACTTAGCCAAAACATATGGGGAAAAAATTGGCAAGGCGAGCGTGACCGGGTATTGCATTAAGTTCAAAACGCTAAAAGATATAAACATTGAAGTACTTGAAGCGGCAATACGATATGGGTTTGGGGCACAGAATGAAAAAGTGAGCTAATGAAGTAATTAAACTTTTGACTGCAAATGGTTACCCCGCTGCTGAATTCTATTGCTGAATAACAAATGAAGTTCCATTCACTGTAACATTTTCTGTTTTGATATTTGGATAATTGTTTGTTTTTAAAGTAGGCGTGGCGGCAATAGCTGTTATGTTTCTGAATATAATATCCGATATCTTATCTGCCGCATTTCCTTTTATATCGCCCAGCCTATTGCACTTAACATTAATGTTTGAAAATGTAATGTTGCGGACTGTACCAAATGGTTTTTCTGAACTGTCTTTAAGATTAAAGAACTGAGTCCATGGCGCTAAAGTTATAAGTGTTCCGCAATTGCCTGTAATACCCTCAATTGTAATGTTCTCATAGATCTGGTAGGTATCCGGTCGCATTTTCAGTCTTAGAATAGAGGTTTTATTTTCCACTTTGCAGTTCCGCATTACAATGTTACGTGCATGCAGACATTCACTGCCCATTGTTAATGTGCCATGCGATTCACCGAATGTGCAATTCTCAATGAGCACGTCCTCCACAGGGCCGTTCTGGTGTTGTTTGTGAGCATCCGTACCTTTTCCACCTTTTATAGCAATAGCATCATCGTTCACGGAAATGTAACAATTGCGTATGGTCACTCGTCTGCACACGTCAAGGTCAATACCGTCTGTACTGGGTGCCGGTACAGGTGCGAAAGGCGATCGGATATCGCATCCTTCAATAAGAACATCGTTACATTGATACAAATGAGTTGTCCAGAATGCTGAATTACGAAGTTTTGCTTGTTTAACAGTTACATTGTTGCACCCCCAAATGAAAATCAGCCGGGGCCGGCGTACTTCAAGGTTCGTCCACGGTTTGCCTGCCTTATTCATCGAATCACGGTGCGACCAAAATTCTTTCCAGAATCTGGCTCCGTTACCGTCGATAGTGCCGGGACCCAGGATGCTGAAACTATCAACATAATAAGCATTGATCAGGGCCGCATAGTAAAGAAGGTTTTGCCCTTCCATACGGGAAGGTATCAGTGGATAATCAGCAATATCATCAGAACCCTTTAATACAGCACCTTCCCGCAGAACAAGCTTTGTTTTGGGCTTTAAAAACAAAGCCCCTGTGAGATAAACACCTTTTGGAATTACGATAGTACCGCCGCCATTCTCATGTGCTTTGTCAATCACTTTCTGGATAGTTTCCGTATGTAATTTCAAACTGTCGGCACCTACGCCAAATTTTGTAATATCATACTCCTGCGATCTTGCTATACGTCCCAGCGCAATGACCAAAAAAAATAGAGTTAGCTTTTTCATTGTTTCAATGTGTTCATTTTTGATCATCTGTTTCAAACAAAGTTACAGGCCCGAATAATCCGGATCTTTGCAAAGTGGAGTCACCATTCCATAAATTTATTTTAGACTCAACCAATCGTTTCTTCTTCGGTAACCTGTAATCTCCGATCAACCGGTTTTTCCAGGTGTTGATGACTTCAACTTCCAGTACGTTATTTCCCTCCTGTAAAGCACTGCTAACATTTACATGATATGGATAAGTCCACACACCTCCCACATATCTTCCATTCAACCTGACCTTTGCTGTAGCGGTAAGGTCGCCCAGGTTGAGATAGTAGGTCTTTTGCGGCGAAATAGTATCGACTTTAAAAGATGTTGTGTATACTGCGGTGCCGGAGTAATAACGGATGCGTTCATCGTCAAATTTTGTCCAGTCTTTCAATTCATTCAATGCAATCGGCTTATCAGGTCCTCGTTTAACTGAATCATATTCAAAGCTCACCTGCCATGGGTTATTTATTGAAGCCACCAATGTTGGCACAGGAAAATTGGCGATAGCATCATTACCCGGGAGTTTCCCTTTTTGGTTAAACACAATAAAAGCACTTCCATTCGCAGCTAATTTCAACGGTACGATTGTAGTAGCACTTTTTTCAAACGCTGGCAGAAAACGGGTTGTTCCCGAAAGGGCATCCCATAATTCGGGTTGCATTTCTTTAACACGAAAGATGGCTTTAAATTCAACAGGCTTACCGGTAAGGTTTGCAAGAAAATAAATTTCTTTGCCGTTAAAAGTTCTGTGAGTGTACGCAATTGAATCTTGTCCGGTAAAGAAATCCGGAATGATAGACAGCGTTTGAAATATATCTTCAAGGCTTACGCCATTGAACACAATTCCTTTACCATATATATGTTGCTTTTTTGAACCATCGCTCCAAATCTGACGCGCTAACTGTTGTACCCACTTATCAGCACGGGGATAATCCTGCAGGCTGGGCGATCGGGTTGGAGGAGTGCCTAAAATAACACCACCTGCTGAAACCAGTTGTTCAATTTTTCGCAGCACTGCCGGACGCATGGTCTCCTGGGGCGGCAACACAAGTACCCGGTATGTTGTGCCATTAGGTAATACAAACCTGCCATCTTTCACCACCATGTCCCGTGCAATTACTTCGGCATTGATAAAATCGTAATTAAATCCCTCCGGCAACTTTGGTTCCAATGAACCACGCATAATTGGATTGTCTTCACCAATGTAGTAAGCAACGTCCGCTACATTTGTTCCCTGCTGTAACATAAAATTGCAGCGCTTGTGATACATGGTGAATAGGTCCATGTGCTTAAACCATGTATTCTTGCGGTTGAACTCCGTGCCAAACCAGGCATCAATGCCAGGATAAGTATTTTCATAGGGCTGATGTATATAAAGATGAAGCACTGTACTATTTACTCCGTGCGTGAAGGCCCAATCGCTAAGGCTCTTAAGCTTCTGCGGATAAGTGCTGTATCC
>JBAVMD010000099.1:0-3568 GCA_049689695.1 Chitinophagaceae bacterium
CCTTTGCGCCTGTATCACCTTTCATTTCTGTGCCCTGCAACTGCGCCCGTGTATAACCGGCATCTTCTATTGCTTCCCAGGCAGCTTGCAGGAAGAGCCGTTCCTGCGGGTCCATCAACTCAGCTTCGCGCGGGGTGATATTGAAAAACAAAGCATCGAACTTATCTACATCCGGTATAAAGCCGCCCCACTTGCTGTAGCTTTTTCCTTCCTTACCTTTTTCTTCATCGTAAAAACCGTGGATCGCCCATCTGTCGGCCGGGATCTCACTAATGCTGTCCTTGCCTGCTTTGAGGTTCTCCCAGAATGCTGCAATGTTTTTAGCTCCGGGATAACGGCCACTCAATCCTATTACGGCTATCTCTTCCCGATCGAAGGAGCGAACTGGCAGATGTAACCGCGGTGAGAGTGATTGCCCGGTTAAAAACCGTTGAGCGCCTTTATTTTTCTTTTCAGCTTGCACTGCATCCTTTGCAACAATCGGCGCTTCTTCCTGTGATAGTGGCGCCATCTGTTGCAATTTATCAGCGTGCTCACTTGCAAAATATTCAGTTAATTGTTCCAGGGTCTGGTATTCAAAGAACAAAGTGCGTGGTATCTTATCAAAGAGTTTATCCAGCTCATTGGTCATCCGGGTGATCGCTATAGAATTTATTCCATACTCCTGCAGTGCAACAGTTGTATCGAGCTTCTCCTTTCCTAATTTTAATTCAGTGGATAATACCCTTACCAGGTGATCCAGGGCAACTGCTTTTAGCTTTGTTGTATCTGTTCCGGTATGAGAAGTTGATGATGATGATGAAATGATCGCTTCCGGCTGCGCGTCCATCAGCGCATCCTCCTGCTCTTGCATAAGTTCATCCTTACGGTCTCCCATAAGCGCAGCATTTATGTGGCTGCGTTTTCCATAGGCTACTATAGCCTGACCCGAAGCCTGGCTCAGCAAGACTTCAAAAGCACGCATTCCTTCCGCGGCAGGCATGGGCAGCATGCCCCATAATTTCTCTAAATATTCTATTGAAGCGCTGTCAACGCGGGTAATACTGCTGGCCCAACCCGGCCAATTAATGCTAAGGGTTTTGCCATGCCGGTGTCCCTTTGCCTGTAAAGCATTCCGGTAGTGCGCATAATTATCCAGGTATGCATTGGCCTAGGAATAATCTGCCTGCCCTACCGTACTTAAGATGCCCGAGACTGAAGAAAAAAGTAGCATGAAATCAAGCGCATCTTCCCTGGTAGCGCGGTCAAGGTTCTTAACCCCTGCTATTTTCGGAGCCAGCACTTCGGCAGCTTCGGCGGCTGTTTTCTTAAAGATGAAACTATCATGCAGCACAGCGGCGCTATGAATAATGCCATCAAGTTTTGAGTATTGGATTTTGATGGTATGTATGAGCATTGTTACTTCTGCTTCGCTGGTAATATCGCATTGGTAGTATACGGTATTGGGCAGAACTGATAAGCGCTGTTGCAGCGCCTCACTTAGTTTTTTCCGGCCGGTGAGCACTACTGTAGTGCCGGAAATTTTACCGATGTGCTCAGCAAACAGCAGCCCTAATGTTCCGGTGCCGCCGGTGATCAGGTATACTCCACCCGGCTTAATTGAAGACGAAGCAGGTTTATTGATCCGTAGGGGCATGATTGTCTTTACTTGTCTTTGCCCCTGATGATAGCGTACTTCGGCATCCATTGTGCCGAGCTCGGATTGTAAAAGGGATGCCAGTACTGCAGTATCTGCAATGGTCATGCTTTCTACCCCGATGATCTTCCCGGTAACAGAAGGTTTTTCATGAGCAGCTGCTTTTAAAATGCCTGATACAAAGCTATAATCCAGGTAGTCTTGGTTAAGGCATACTACCATGATATGGGCAGGCTTTTTCTCTGCCATCTTCTGCCTTACTTTTTCCAGTACAGCTAAAAAATAAGTTTCTTCATTGCCTGCAACTAAAAGCTCTACTTCCAGTTCTAAAATTTCCTTTAGTTTATCTGCAACTCCTACCGGTGCGCCTGCTAGTAAAATTAAAGCGGTGGCGGATTGAACAGCCACAGGTGCCGTAGTCAATGGGGCAGCCTGCCACGTACTGTTGTAAAAATGCGTACTGATGGCATCTGCCTGAATGTTGGCAGGCGGTGGAGCTTTTAATAAACCATTCAGCGGTAAAACAAGCAGCTCTTTAAAACTGAGCAACACCTGCCCTGCATCATCTAACAGATCAATATCATAACTGATGACTTGCCTGTTATCGTTGTTGTTTTTGCTTTTGCGTGCATAACACCACAGACGCTCCGGCAAGGCTGCATAAATGTTTACTTCGCTCACACTGTAAGGCAGTGAAAGAGCGGGCATGTCTTCCTCTAATTGCAGCCCTAAGCAGGTTTGCAAAGAACTGTCCAGCAAACCTGGCGGTAATATATACTCCTGCTGTGCAGCAACACTGATCCTTGAAAGTGCTTCCTCTTTACTGTAATACAGTTTTTCTATTCCCTGAAAACTGCTGCCATACTGCAGACCTATCTTCTCAAATAAGCTGTAGCATTCAGCGCCTGTTTTTGTATTGGATAGACGCTGCTGAATGGAAGCTATATCGTACTGCTCTGCTTTTGCTGGCTCAGTACTCAATGTTCCCTGGCTATGCAATACCTCCTGTTCGTTGCTGTGCGTATACACTTCATAGCTGACCTGTTCGTGGGAAGGAGAAAGGCGGATGTTGACTTTTTCTGCTTTCCCATTGACCTGGAGGGGGCTCAGCCAGGTAACATCCTTTAGCTGTGTAACTTTTTGGTTTAAAGCTAAGGTGCCTGCCTCCCTTGCGAGTTCCAGGTAAGCTACGCCCGGCAATATTTTCTGGCCATTCACTTTATGATGAGCAAGAAAGTTTTCTGCCCCGCTGTAAAGGCTGCTATATTTTTGTTCGCTTAAGTCTGAGTCGTTACGGTGCAGTAAAGGATGCAGTTGTTCAGTGGCTTTGAGTGTAGTGCCTGGCTGTTTTGCGATCCAATAACTTTCCCGCGCAAAAGGATAGGTAGGTAAACTGATCTTCTGCGGCTTGTGCTCTCCATAGAGCAAGGTCCAATCAATGTTCACGCCTTTTACCCAGAGCTGAATTAAAGATTTGCCCTCTTTATGTTCAATAGCTGTTGCTATATAAGCATGCCCTGCTTTTCCTTCTAATAGAAAAACCGATTTATCTTTTTTAATGCTGCCCGTAAATATGTTCGCTGCTTCTTTGCCTTCCAGGTAAGTATTCAGGCTCCTGGTAAGTTCTTCCAGGTTACCTGCTACTAATCCCAGGCGTTCTTCCATGGCTTCGCGGCCTGTTTGCAGCGTATAGGCAATGTCGTGTATGTTTGTATGAGCATGTAATGCAATAAAATTTTTCAGGTTTATCGCCTGCTGTTTCAGGCTGTCCATTGTACGGGCTGACAGTACTATTATCGGTGGTTCGTTGACGTTATACGATGCTTGCTGTCTTGTTTGATATTCCTCAATGATTATATGCGCATTGCTGCCTCCTGCTCCAAAGCTGCTGATACCGGCCAGGCGTGGCTTATTGTTCAAAACCGTCCAGGG
>JBAVMD010000100.1:0-2763 GCA_049689695.1 Chitinophagaceae bacterium
CTATTATCCTGTGTGATGCGCTGAGTGGGATTGTTATGCTTTTTTTTATTGTTTTTATTAAAATAAACCCGCAAAGCATTGTTATTATAATCATTTTTGATTTATTGATAAGCATAATTCAATCCTATAATAACCTGGCCATTCTGGCATTTTTACCAAATATTGTAAGTACTCCATACTTAACAAGAGCAAATTCGATAATGCAGGTAATTTCAACTTTATTAATGATCATAGGGCCGGTGATCGGGGCAATTCTTTATAAGCTTATCGGTATTCAACCAATCATTTTGATCAATGCGCTCGCATATTTTGCATCCGCACTTTTAATTTTGTTCATCATTTTCCATAAACAAGCGATCGAAACAGGAAATGTTTTGAAAAAAAGCTATCAGCAGGATTTAAAAGAAGCGCTTCACTTCCTGCATAATAACCGTCTGTTGAGATTCATGCTGCTTGTTGCTGTAGGGATAAACGCAATATATACACCGATGATATTGCTTGTAATGCCTTTTATAAATTACCAGATTATAAAAATATCCGGCCTGCAGTTATCATTTATCGAGGCTGCATGGGGCATTGGAGGAACTTTAGGAGGCATATACATATCCATGAAGAAGAACACCGATAAAATTATCAGGAATTTATTCGTACTCCTGATAGTCCAATCGTTGTTAATGATCTTGTGGGCTTTCCCGGCTTTTCCTGCATTGATTGGTATAAATAAAAACCTGATAACGCTGATCTTTTGTATTTTATTAGTTACTACCGGCTTGCTGAACATGATTCTTTATATTCCTGTTCTTACCTATTTTCAACAACAAACACCGGAATACCTGAGAGGGAAAATCTTAGGCTTTCTCAATGCTTCCTGCCTGCTGGCTATTCCATTAGGGCTGTGGATTTTTGGAATACTGCTGGAAAATGTAACATGGTATTATATAACCTCGGTTTCAGGATTGGTTATGTTTCTTTTTTGCTTTTTATCAGGAAGGAATAAATATTTTTTAGCATTCTCTAAATCGCTAATCACAAAAACTGAATAGAAAATGAGAATACAAACAATAGGTGTAATCGGTGCAGGTGTAATGGGGCAAGGAGTTTCATACCAGTTTGCCAAATATGGGTACAAAATAATACTGCTTGATATTAGCAATGAAATACTTGAAAGCGCAAAAAATAATATTAGAAATATTGGCCGCCTGGACGTATTGTTAAACAAAGCAGCGGCGCCTTCAAGTGGCAACATCCTGGATAATATCAAGTCTACGTTGGAGTTGACTGATATGAGTGCGGCTGATTTTATTATAGAAAATTCCACTGAAAATATCGATCTTAAGGAGTCGATATATAAACAGCTTAAAAATATTTGCAGGCCTGATACCTGCATCGCAGTAAATACTTCTGCAATATCCATTACCAGGATTGGCTCTATGCTTAAACATCCCGATACGGTGCTGGGAATTCATTTCATGAACCCCGTACATTTAAAGCCTACTGTGGAAGTAATAAAAGGCTATCACACAGATGAAGAGACGATCAATATTGCGTTGGAGCTTCTTCATTCAGTAAACATGGCTGGAGTGGTGGTGAATGATTTTCCCGGGTTTGTTTCTAACAGGATACTTATGCTTACTATTAACGAAGCCATTTTTGTGCTTCAGGACGGCGTTGCAACCGTGGCCAATATAGATAAGATATTCAAGGAGTGCTTCGGGCATAAAATGGGGCCATTGGAAACCGGCGACCTCATTGGGTTAGATACAATTCTTTATACGCTCGATGTATTGATGGACAGTTATAACGACAGCAAATTCCGGGCAGCGCCCCTTTTAAAAAAAATGGTAGATGCGAATTTATTGGGGCGGAAAAACGGCGAGGGATTTTATAAATATTAAAATAACTAACGTGGAAATTAAAGAGACAGTTAAAGGATTCTTGCAGGAAAGGATTGGCGAAGACGTTGCTTTCAGCTATGATGACGATATTTTTAAATTAGGATTGGCAAACTCATTATTGGCATTGTCGCTGGTGGTGTACCTGGAAAATACATTTAAGATCCGCATAGAAAATGAAGACCTTGACCTGGCAAATTTCAGCGCTGTAAATAACATAGAAAAATTTATTAAAAGAAAAATGGAGCTTTCATAGGCTGTAAAAATGAATATAGCATTCACAGATCAGCAAAAAAAAATAAGGGTACAGGTAGCTAATTACGTGAACCGGGAGGTGATTCCTTTTGCTAACAATTGGGATAAAGCAGAATCCATACCCACCGAAGCAATTAGAAAACTGGCATCAGAAGGTTACCTTGGAGCAACGCTCCCCGCAAAATATAAGGGCTTGGAAATGGACCAGGTTTCTTATGGAATACTCCAGGAAGAAATCGGACGAGGCTGCTCTTCTCTCAGGAGCCTGGTAACCGTTCATTCTTCACTGGTAGCCGAAACAATTCTGAGATGGGGAACTGAAACACAAAAACATTACTGGCTGCCCTTGCTTGCCACGGGGGCTAAACTTGCAGCTTTTTGTCTCTCAGAGCCGAATGTAGGCAGCGACGCTAAAAATATTACAACAGCTTACCATGAGCAAAATGACCAGGCTGTAATAAACGGTGTAAAAAAGTGGATTACGTTTGGCCAAATCGCTGATGTTTATTTGGTATTAGCAAAAAATGCGGAAGGCGAATCTGCATTCCTGGTAGAAAGAAATATCCCGGGTATTGAAGTAAAGCCATTGAATGGAATGCTTGGCACAAAGGCTTCC
>JBAVMD010000101.1:0-2163 GCA_049689695.1 Chitinophagaceae bacterium
GTATCGATCGTATTGATCACTGCTCGTCCATTTCGCCTTGCGTAACCCAACGTGTCAAGCCAGTGCTGCATGGTATCTTTTCCGATGCGCCTTGCCAGTTCCTGGAACCAGGGCACGCAGGAATTGCGGAACGCTTCATACATCGGCATGTCTTTGTCGCAAAGTTCCCGCGAAGTGCGAACTCCATTCCAGGGAATAACGGTACTATCGTTATTTACCACGCCGGTCTCAATGCCTACCAGCGAGTTCACGATCTTGAAAGTGGAAGCCGGCAGGTAAGTGCTGTCCTGGAAACGGGAAAGGTTATAAATAGTGAACTCGCCCTGCGAGTTATCGAAGATGGCAAAAGTGCCGGTGACCTTATTTTGTACGAAATACTTTTCAATGGAATTATCTACTGTTACATTATTCTGGGAACAGCCGGAAAATACCAGGGACAATACAACAGCAGCTATCGCAATATTCCGCATTGGCAAATTTTTGCGAAGGTAGCTATCGGGCCGCTTAGAGCGGCCAGATAGCTACAGCAATTTTTCGCTGTTTAAACCGTTCTACTCATAATCAATCCTCCATCTTTATGAAACAACTGCTCCAGGCCATCGCGCTGGGTTCATTGGTCTTTTCTGCTGCCTGCAAAAAAGATCCACAGCCTGCCGCCAATGCACAGTTGATCATCAAATTCCGGTTCGATTCTACCCAGGTAAGGCTTAACAACATTGGTATGCCTTGCACCGTTCCCGTAGGGCATGCCGCACAAAATCCTGTATTCACTAAAATGAGCGCTCATTACGTGGAGCTCGCGCCTACAGCATTTACCCCTTTGGGACAAGGCAAGATCCTTTACAGGGCGCCGGAAACCACGATTGGAGGCACTACGGCTATCGACTTTGAAAAAGCAGCCTTTGCCGGCAACAACGAGTTATTCCTGAAAGTTCCTTTAACCGATATAAAACCCGGCAAATACGAATGGCTGCGCATTTCACTGGCTTACCAGAATGCATCGGTAAAATTTAAAGTAGATACCATCGTCAACGGCTATCCTGTCAAAAGCGATTTTACAGGAACGCTCGCAGGCTTCATAGGCTTCAACACTTACATCAAGAACTTAACCATAAAGAACGAATCCATCACTGTAAATGGCAACCGCAAGCAGGGCTTCTGGGCATTTGAAACGCTGTTCAGCATACCGGGCTTCTCTATGCCTTTCACCTCATTTGGCCAGGCGCCGGAAGGTTCTACTACTGTTGTAAATCCCATCTTCAACACATCGCCTATTCCACCGGGATCATGTGTTGTAACCGCGGCCTTTGTTCCGGGCAAGTTGAACATCATTGGTAATGAAACCAAAGACATCATTATAGAAGCATCCTTTTCTACCAATAAAAGCTTTGAGTGGGAAGAAGTAGTTTTTGATGGCAAATGGGAACCTTCCAAAGGAGAAAGAGTAGTGGATATGGGGATCAGGGGAATGGTGCCTAAAGTTTTGTAATTCTTATTAACTCCGCGCGCTGGTAGGCATCAACGCCATAACTATTCACTATTGGGCTATCTTCTGTATTAAGACCTGTTGTTGAAACCGGTTTTGCAGTAGCTGCATAAAATTCAACCACCAGTTTATTTCCTTCTCGCCAGAACTGGCTGATGATGGTTTTGCTCTGCACCGTAAATGCGCCAAAAAAGCGGTTGCCGATATAATACTGGTCTATGAGTATGCCATTGCGTTCATCTACTATCCAATGGCCCTTTTTAATATCCACAGGTTTAAGAATGTAAGGCCTGTCATCTTTATTACCTTCTCCGTAAATCAAATGCCAGGTATAATGCCCAACTGAATCTGCAGGTTGAACGCGCAGTTGCATTTTAATGATCTGCGGAGTATCCTTCGCGATCTTGTGCCATTTGATCTCTCCTTTCCAGTTGCCGATAAAGCTTTCGGGGAAATTGTTTGATGGCTTTTTGCGGGATTGAGCGTGCAGTTGAGTAGTACAGAAAAGAAATAATAATCCGATGAAAACTTTCTGCATGGATGTTTATTAAAATTCAGTTTTTGATATTTAAGAGTTCGCAAAATCTCACCGCAGAGGGTTTCACGCAAAGACGCAAAGGAAGACGCAAAGGCGCGAAGAGAGGCTTCGCCTTTTTCATTTATGGAGACGCTGGAGT
>JBAVMD010000102.1:0-1715 GCA_049689695.1 Chitinophagaceae bacterium
CACCGGTACAGATGGCCGTCCCAGGCTTTTGAAATGGTACCTGCAATCCTGCGGCTCGGCCTTCATAAAGCTGGGACAACTGATGGCCATGCGCTATGATCTTTTCCCTGAAGAATATTGCAATGAACTTTCAAAGCTACTGGATGAGATCCCGCCCGATCCCACTTCCCGCATCATACCCATTATAGAAAAAGACCTCGGCGCGCCGATCTCTGCCAACTTCGCCGATTTTAATCCTGTTCCGCTGGGAACGGCCTCTATTGCGCAGGTACATGAAGCAAAGCTGATCACCGGGGAGGAAATAGTAATAAAAGTGCTGCGGCCCGGGAACAGGATAAAATTCCAGGTAGACCTTGCTTACCTGAAGCTGATGGGGAGGGTGATTGGCCAGTTAGGACTATTGAAGAACATCGATGTAAGGCTGCTGATAAGGGAACTCATCAAGCTCACCTGGGAAGAATTTGATTTCAGGCGTGAGGCGCGAAACATTCAGCAGATGCACGAACTGATGTGCGGCGACGAAGTAGATCATTACGCTCCAAAAATCTATCTCACGCTTTGCGCCACCTCGGTGATCACCATGGAAAAGATCAAGGGTGTTTCCGTTAAAGCCATGATAGCTGCCATTGAAAAAAATGATACGGTGCAATTGAACGAATGGGCCGGGCAGGGCATTACCCCGCAACGCACAGCGCGCATTCTTATCAGGTCTGTGCTGGAACAATGCATGCGCCACCGGCTTTTTCATGCAGATCCGCATGCTGCCAATCTCATTGTAATGAAAAATGGCACACTGGGATGGATAGATTTCGGAATGCTGGGCTGGCTGGATGAGCTGTTGCTGGCCCTGCAATTCAAACTTCGGGTAGCCATACAGGAGGAGCGCATACACGAAGCGTATAGTCTTTTGCTGGAAACACTGGAGCCTATGCCTCCCATTGACCTGTCTGTATTTGAATCTGAGGTAAAAGAATATATCCGCGACTGGATCGTTGCTTCGCGCAATCCGCAGGCGCTGGTAGTGGAAAAGAGCAGCGGTTATTTTTTCCTTCGGTTGTTTGTGGCCATCAGGAGGGCAGGGTTAAGCATGCCTCCTGGCCTTACACGCATGTACAGGGCCATCATTATCAGCGATATTGTCATGCTCAAGCTGTCTCCTAAAATAGACTGGCTGCCCGTGCTGGGCGAATTTCTGAGAGAGGAACATATGAGGCAGGCAAAGATCCTGATAAAAGAAACATTCACTCCTTCCAACCTGTCAAGCGTTTTGCAGTTCTATTCAAACCTGCCCAGAACATCTGTAGCAGTTGCTGACTGGGCGCGAAACGGGTTAAAAGAATATGGAAGAAGCTACCGGCAACAGTTGTCGAGACTGGAAAGAATCAGTCTCCTGTTGCTCCAATACCTGCGTACATTTATTTTTCTCTTCCTGTTGCTGACCATAGCTGTAAAATTTTTTAATTTGAAATGGACCGAATCCTTGAAAAATTTCGATATATTTATTACAGGCAACTGGGCTCTCATTACGGTAATTGGTATATTGATCATCCTGTTTCTGAACAAGGTCATATATGAGTTTAAGAGAAGTGATTATTGAATTGTACTCAATCTCTAATCTTTAATACAATGAACACCGAAAATGATTTTACCTATCCCGACAATCTCAGCGTAAAAAAACGCCGTTACAACACCACAGCAGGTTATTGCAACGATAT
>JBAVMD010000103.1:0-14469 GCA_049689695.1 Chitinophagaceae bacterium
GCGAGCAAAAGAATGTTTTCTGCTCGCAGCTCGAAGCTCAAGGCTCGCAGCTAAAAACATAAAGCAATGACAAAACAAGAATTTACAATAACAGTCTACACCGAAAACCAGATTGGCCTGCTGGTTCGCATAGCCATTCTTTTTTCGAGGAGAAAAATAAATATCGATAGTCTTAATACTTCGCCCTCTGAAGTGGAAGGCATTCACCGGTTCACCATCGTGATCAACGAAACGGAAGAAGTGGTGAAGAAGCTTGCGCGTCAAATAGAAAAGCAGGTGGAAGTATTGAAAGCGTATTACAATACTGGCGAAGAGATCGTATGGCAAGAGATGGCCTTATATAAAGTTTCAACAGACGAGATAGCGGAGAAAGTTAAAGTGGAAAGATTGCTGCGCGAATACGGTGCACGTGCGGTAGTGATCCGTAAGGACTACACTGTGTTCGAGACCACCGGCCATCGCGAAGAAACAGACAGGCTGGTGGAAGTGCTCGAGCCCTTTGGGCTGATAGAGTTCGTTCGCAGCGCACGGGTAGCCATCATCAAAGGCAGCGCGGGCTTCCACGAAAAGCTTAAAGAATTCGAGCAATCCGATCCCGGAGATGAATTGGTAGAGAATGAATATATGGATAAGCGGGAGGAAGTTTTTACAATGTGAGATATGAGCTACGAGCTATGAGCTGTGAGCGAAGCGAACTCTCTTGCTCGAAGCTCTTAGCTCGAAGCTCAAAGCTCGCAGCTAACAAGAAATAAAAAAATAAACAAACCTAAAACTTACACAATGGCAAAATTAAATTTCGGGGGAACCGAAGAGAATGTGGTGACGAGAGAAGAATTCCCGCTTGCAAAAGCAAGACAGGTTTTGAAAGATGAAGTTGTAGCTGTAATAGGCTATGGCGTGCAGGGCCCCGGCCAGGCATTGAACCAGTTGGAGAATGGCATCAACGTAATTGTTGGCCAGCGTAAAAATTCAAAAAGCTGGGACAAGGCTGTGCGCGACGGCTTCGTTCCCGGTGAAACCCTGTTCGAAATTGAAGAAGCATTGGAGCGCGGCACCATCATCTGCTACCTGCTGAGCGATGCTGCGCAGATACAGTTATGGCCTACAGTTAAAAAATATCTTACGCCAGGCAAAGCTTTGTATTTCTCGCATGGCTTCGGCATTACATACAATGATCAAACGGGAATTGTTCCACCGCCAGATGTGGATGTGTTCCTGGTAGCCCCTAAGGGCTCCGGTACTTCATTGCGCAGGATGTTCCTGCAGGGCCGCGGATTGAACAGCAGCTATGCTATATTCCAGGATGCAACAGGTCGTGCTTTTGAAAGAGTGGCGGCTCTCGGCATCGCTATCGGAAGCGGTTATTTATTTGAAACAGATTTCAAAAAAGAAGTTTACAGCGATCTTACCGGAGAGCGTGGCACATTGATGGGGGCCATCCAGGGAATTTTTGCTGCACAATATGAAGTGCTTCGCCAGAGAGGGCATTCGCCTTCTGAAGCTTTCAACGAAACAGTAGAAGAGCTTACGCAATCGCTGATGCCATTAGTAGCTGAGAATGGTATGGACTGGATGTATGCCAACTGCTCAACAACCGCGCAGCGTGGCGCATTGGACTGGTGGAAGAAATTTCGTGATGCGACATTGCCTGTATTCAACGATTTGTACGATAGCGTGGCTGCCGGCAAAGAATCAGCACGTTCAATAGAGAGCAATGGAAAAGCTGATTATCGTGAGAAGCTGGAAGTGGAGCTGAAAGAACTTCGTGAAAGCGAATTGTGGCAGGCTGGCAAAACAGTGCGCAGTCTTCGCCCCGAAAATCAGCCCGCGCCTGTGAAGGAAGAGAAGAAGGTTGCTGAATTGGCATAGAAGGTTTCACGCAAAGACGCCAAGGAAGACGCAAGGGCGGGGAGAGAGGCTTCGCCTTTTTAAATCCCGGGTTCTTGCGGAGAAAAAAGGCGAAGCCTCTTTGCGCCTCTGCGTCTTTCTTTGCGCCTTTGCGTGAAATTTTTCTGATAGAAAAAAAATATATGGAAGCTACAACATCACTAACGCTCGACTTTCAAGCTGCTGCTAACAGGTTAAAGAAAGTTGTAACAAGAACACCGCTTACGTACAATCATAACCTGTCTAAAAAATACAACTGCAATGTATTTTTAAAGCGGGAAGATTTGCAGGTAGTTCGCTCTTATAAATTGCGCGGCGCTTATAATATGATGAGCAGCCTGCCGCAGGAGCAACTGCAGCGCGGTGTTGTTTGCGCCAGTGCAGGCAATCATGCCCAGGGCTTTGCATATTCCTGCAAAAAGCTCAATGTTAAAGGTGTTGTTTTCATGCCGGTGATCACCCCTAATCAGAAGGTTACGCAGACACGCATGTTCGGCGAAAACAATATCGAGATCAGGCTGGTGGGAGATACTTATGATGATTGTTCTGTTGCCGCACGCCAGTTTACTGAAGAAAATGATATGTGTTTCATTCCACCTTTTGATCACGCCCGCATCATCGAAGGACAGGGAACAGTGGGAGTAGAGATACTGGAAGACCAATCCGAAGTAGATTTTTTATTTATTCCTGTTGGCGGCGGCGGATTAAGCGCAGGCGTAGGATCTTATTTTAAAATATTCTCGCCACGAACTACTATTGTTGGTCTTGAGCCTGAAGGCGCTCCCTCTATGTTCCAGGCATTGAAGGCAGGCGAACCTGTTACACTTGATTGCATCGACCGGTTTGTAGACGGTGCCGCTGTCAAAAGAGTAGGGGATCTTACTTTTTCCATCTGCAAAGATGTGCTCGACGATATGCACCTGGTGCCGGAAGGAAAGATATGCTCTACTATTCTGCAGTTGTATAATAAAGATGCAATTGTGGTGGAACCAGCTGGCGCTTTGTCCATCGCAGCCTTGGATGCTTATGCAGATGTGATACAGGGCACCAATGTAGTTTGCATCGTGAGCGGCAGCAATAACGATATCGACCGCATGCAGGAGATCAAAGAACGATCATTGCAATATGAAGGCTTAAAGCATTATTTCCTCATCCGCTTTGCACAGCGTCCCGGCGCATTGAAAGAATTCGTCAACCACGTGCTCGGCCCCAATGATGATATCACCCGTTTCGAATACATGCAAAAGCATAATAAGGAAACAGGCCCGGCCCTGGTAGGCATTGAGCTCCAGAGCCGGGATGATTATGAATTGCTGTTACAAAAACTCGATGCGCATCATATCAATTATACGGAGTTGAATAAGGATGATAACCTTTTTGGATACCTTGTTTGATGAGCTGATGTGATGATTAGCTGATCAGCTAATTAAAGCATCCTGAATGTGCAAGAGCTATTATCCCATTTATCCAACAAACACTTCTGCATTCTATCGCTCAACTCATCTGTTTTCTCCTATCATAAAGCTATTACAACTTCCCGCACATTATTACCGGATGCTTCTTTGCAGAGGGAATGTCCATTAGCCTTCTATTCCTATCCAGTTAATATGCCATCCAAAAGCATTGGCAGTTGCCGGAGTAAGAGATGCTGCATCCACCCACCTTACATATATTCTGAAGCCAGTTGCCGTCGGAAGATAAATGGATGTTGCACCTGTAGTTGACCAATGGCTTGAAGTTCCGCCAATGGAGGTTAAATACACCGGTGCCGAAGAAAACTTCCCGGAACGGGTGTCAACGTCAAGAAATATTCCGTTGGCTGAGTACACTTGCCAAGCCGTGCGGCCTTGTGGGGTTTGCCCCGATGCGATTCTTTGTGTTGTCATGATTTTTAGTTTAATAGTTATGAAAATTGTTTTTTGATTTTCTGGAATGATTATTTCAAAATTAGATACATCTATAAGGGTAGTCAATGTGTTATTAAACAGAGTGATGATAATTATTAGCGGATTGGAAATACCGTTAAAACACGGAATGTCGGCCGTAGGAATAACTGATCTTTGATGAGGATATTAGTTGCACTTAGTGGATAACCAAAATGTTAGAAAGAAAACTTTTTTTTGGCAGATGTTGATGCATGATTCTGCAGATGCATTAAAGAATAGTTTCGGGTGGATATTATATTAATTAAAAAAAATTTTGGTTATGAAAAACATTTCTCTTGCCGCCAATGTGGTATTGATTGGTGTTATTGCCTTGTTAGTTTGGGGAACACCATTATACATCGGAATGAAAAAAGATTTTCCCCGGATTGCCAATCCTACGAATTGTGTCGAATGTAAGGACTATTCCTCCACACCCATTCACTTATTGGATGCCCAAACGGCGCAACGGATGGCAATAGCCTATGCTAGTGATAATGGAAAGAATTTCATGAGTACAAATCCTGAAATGGAAGATGCCAGGTCCCTATGGTTTGATCTGGAAACTATTAAAAATTTTATATGGAGGATTGAGAAAGGTGCCTGTAATAATGGATGCGGTCATCTAAGGTTAGGAATAAGGATTTACTATGCCAAGTATCCCAATAAGTCTGCAATGAGCATTGATAAAAACCTGATGAGTCTTAATCCTGATTTTGCTGAAAGACATACTCTTTTTATGGTGCCAACTTATTTTGATGATCTTCAAAACCAACATTAGGATTATGCGCGATTTAATAAAGGCTCCTGCGTTCCGATGTCATTTAAAGATTGGTTGGCGACGGGTAATACTGAAAAGGTTTTGATATTGACATTAAATGACAGCGCTTATGTAAAAAATGCTGGCGACATGGCCCCGCCTCCGCCAGGAGCGCCATTGTTCGGGCAATAGTTTTGCTAATGAACTAAATTCCTTTATATGGACAGTATTATCAGATGGGGACTTAATTTTTTTGAGATTCTTGCATGCGTAACAGGATTTGTGTACTGGAGTAAATGGAGGCATAGTTACTGGAAATGGTTCCCTGTTTACCTTGCTGTTATTGTTTTAGTAGAATTGACTGGTAAGTATCTGTGGTTAAATGAGAATATTGAACTTAATATAAGTTTATACAAGTATTTTGGAATTCCAGTTCAATTCCTCTTTTACTTCTGGCTTTTCAACAAGTATTTCCGCAGTTATAAAGAAAATAAATGGCCGGCGATTGGTGCGGCCATTTATATTATATCTGCACTTGTAGATGTAATTTATTTAAACAAAGAAAAATTCTGGTTTTCTTCATTTTCATACATGGTAGGAAATATTATTCTGGTTGTGCTGATTATGATCTTTCTTATCAGGATGACTGCCAGTGGTGATCTGCTGGAATATAAAACGAACCTGATGTTTTGGGTATGTATTGGATTGCTGATATTTTACCTTGGGACTTTGCCTTTTTACGGCTTGAGGAATTATTTGTTCGCAGAGTATCACGAAGTATTTAGAAAATACTGGTACATCCAATTTGGGTTTGGTTATCTCATGTACATTTCATTTGTAATAGGATTTGTATGCAGCAGGCAGAGATGATATATTACCTTATAATGTATAATGCTATACTACTGATATTTATTATCGGTCTTATTCTTTTTTTCCTTCAATTCAGGAATGCCAAAATAACTTTTTTAGCAGAAAAAACCGCTATACAAAAGGAACACCAGATAGACATATTGAATACCCGATTAGAAATGCAGCAGCAAACCATGCAGCACATAGGGCAGGAAATACATGATAGCGTGGGACAGAAATTAACACTGGCTGCCTTGTATGTTCAGCAACTGGAATTCGAAAACAAGTATCCCTTTATCAACAAAAATCTTAAAGATATTGGATCAATAGTCAACGATTCACTGATGGAACTGAGAGAGTTGTCTAAAACCCTGGTAGATGAACAATACGATAGAACCAGCTTAAGAGAGCTTATCGAATTAGAGTGTGCCCGTATCAAAAATGCCGGCATCTGTGCGATGTCTTTTGAATCAAATGAGGATAAAATAGCACTCAGCCCCACTGAAAAAAATGTACTGTTGCGCATTGTGCAGGAGTTCATGCAGAATAGCCTTAAGCATGCTTCTTGCTCATTAATATCGGTACGGCTCAACTGGGATGACAGCAGTTTAACTATTATAGCAATGGATGATGGAAAAGGCTTTGATGTTGATCTGGTACATTCTCCTGGGCTCGGACTGAACAACATGAAGCGAAGGGCAGGTCTGATAGGCGCTGGATTTGAATTGCACAGCAAAGAAGGATCGGGAACAAAGATGACTTTGTTGTTACAACGTAAATAACATTTAATTATTTATGCATGATTCACAGTATAGCCATAGTGGAAGATCACCTGTTGATAGCTAAAGCCATCAGTTCCATTATTGAGCAATTCAAAGACTACACCCCGCTCTACGAGGTGGCGCATGGCCAGCAATTGCAGGAAAAGTTTAAGCAAAAGCGAAACATACCGGACATCATTCTGCTCGATATCTCCATGCCTGTAATGGATGGTTTCGAAACAGCAGCCTGGTTAAAGGCAAATCATCCCGAAGTATTGATAATGGCCCTAAGTGTACAGGGAGATGATGAATCACTTATTAAAATGATAAAATCCGGCGCCAACGGTTACCTGCATAAGAATGTTCATCCTGCAGAATTGGAAAAAGCATTGGATAGCCTGGTGCAAAAAGGATTTTATTATCCTGACTGGGCAACCAGCCGCGTGCTGTATGCAATGGCCAACGAAAGAACCGGACCTACTATACAATTCAGCCCCAGAGAAAACGAGTTCCTGCAATATGTTTGCACCGATCTTACTTACAAAGAAATCGCGGAAAAAATGTTCTGCAGCCCACGTACCGTAGAAAGCTACCGCGACTCCCTGTTCGAAAAGCTTGAGGTAAAAACAAGAGTAGCCCTCGCCATGTACGCAGTTAAAACGGGGATCACGAAACTATGAGAGGCTGAGCTGATGTGATAATTAGCTAATTAGCTAATTAAAGCATCTTGAATGTGCAAGAAGCCATCATCAGCTTATCAGCTAATCAACACATCAGCTAATTTATCCCATCAGCCAATTACCACATCAGCTCATCCTAATATTTCGTCAACTCTGGCTGCACCTGATCAATATACCCCAGTATTCCTCCTTTCAGGTTGTATAAATTCTTAAATCCGAATTTCTCCTCCAGCTCACGGATGGCCTTGGCGCTGCGCCCGCCCATTTTGCAATGGACCACTACTTTTCTGTCAACGTCGATCCTGTCGGCATTGTCTGCAACAGTGGCCAAGGGTATCAGTTCAGCGCCGAGGTTCACGATCTCATATTCATGCGGCTCGCGCACATCTATCAGTTGGAATTTTTCGCCTCTTATCTGCCATTGATTGAATTCTTCTGCAGTGATCTCTTTAATGGGTTTTTCAACCGCTTTCATTCCGCAGAATTGTTCATAATCTATCAGCCCTGTGATAAATGGATTCTCACCATTCAGCGGATTGTCTTTACGCCTTCCAATTTTGAAAGTTCTCGTTTCAAAATTCAATGCATCGAAAATGAAGAATCGGCCTGATAAAACATCACCAACTCCTGTTATTACTTTGATCACTTCCAGCGCCTGCAGGCTGCCAACAATTCCTGGCAATACGCCCAGCACTCCACCTTCAGCGCAACTCGGAACAAGTCCCGGTGGTGGAGGAGTAGGATAGAGGTCGCGGTAGTTAGGGCCCAACTCGCCCTGTGCATTGGTATAATTGAACACCGAAACCTGTCCTTCAAACTGGAAGATAGATGCATACACATTCGGTTTGCCCGTTAATACCGATGCATCGTTCACCAGGTAGCGCGTAGGAAAGTTATCTGTGCCATCCGCCACCACGTCGTATTCACGAATGATGTCAAGCGCATTCTTTGAAGTGAGCTGTGTATTGTACAGCACAATGTTGATGTGCGGATTAAGCGCTTCGAGTCTGCGTTTTGCAGCTTCTACTTTCGGCTTGCCTATTTCATCAATGCCGAATAACACCTGCCGTTGCAGGTTACTGTCGTCCACAACATCAAAATCAACAATGCCAATGGTCCCTACACCAGCTGCTGCCAGGTATAAAAGCACGGGACTGCCCAGTCCGCCGGAACCTACTACCAGCACTTTTGCTGCTTTGAGTTTTTGTTGCGCTTCCAGCCCGAACCCGGGTATAATGATGTGGCGGTTATAGCGTGCCAGTTCTTCTTTCGAAAATTGAATGGAGTTGCTCATAGTAGTAATTATTTACTGCCGCCTGCAATGGCAGGGACAATGCTGATGACTGTGTTTTCTTTAATAGGTGTTTGTGCCTGTTGCAGGTCGCGAATATCTTCATCGCCTACAAAGATATTCACGTAAGAACGTATTTGTCCCTGCTCGTCCACGAGGTGTTTTTTCAGGTCGGGGAAATTCAGGGTGAGCTCGTTCACTGTTTGTTCGATGTTTTCTGCGCTCACCTGCAGCTTTGCTGTGTTGTTGGTGAACTTGCGGAGTGGTGTGGGGATGATTACGGTTGCCATTTTGTTTATTAGTTTATTGGTTTATTTGTTTAATGGGATTTTACGCAAAGACGCTGAGAAACATGGTTATTCAATAAGCTCCTCAATGTTTTTTAATGAATTCACAATCTCCTCATCAAACTGAAAAGATTCATTTAACGTCCAGGAACGGATATCTTTCAATGCTCCATCATAAACAGAAATGATGATGTATGAAAAATACGGCTGGGCAGATAAGCGATCTGTTTCAGAAGGAACAGCCGGATGATTTGGATGCGAATGATACACACCCAGGAATTGCAGCTTGTGCTCATCCGCAAACTGCTCGGCCTTCAGATAATCCTTAGCGGATATTTCGAACCTTTTTCTTTTATCTCCTTCCTTTGCATTATTCACCACCAGCACATTCGTAATGGTCCTGTTGCCTTCCGCATCTTCAACGCCATAAAAAAATCCGCAACACTCATCAGGAAAGCTGCTGATGGCATCGGTTATTATAATCTCTTTTGCGTTGGGCTTAATATTGATCATGGGATTAGTTTTTTTATGACCTCGCTGTATTTATCTGCATTGTCTGGAAAAACTGTTACGATCACGCCTTTGTCTATCTGCTGTGCAACGCGCAAAGCACCTGCAAGGTTCGCGGCAGCGGATGGACTCAATAACAACCCCTCGTACTGGTAAGCTGCTTTCAGCGTTTCATAAGTTTCTTCTGTGGTAATGGTCAGTTCGCGGTCAGCAACAGAAGGATCGTATATCTTAGGCACGATCGCTGTTTCCATGTGCTTCCATCCTTCCAGTCCGTGCAGGGCTGCGTCTGGCTGCAACGATATCAGTTCGATAGATGGCTTCCAACTTTTCAATCTTCTGCCCGTGCCGGTAAAAGTTCCTGATGTTCCAAGTCCCGTAACAAAATGGGTGATGGATGGCAATGCTTCAATGATCTCTGGCCCGGTAGTAAAATAATGCGCCTTCCAGTTGTTATCGTTCTTATACTGGTCAGCATAAAAATATTTACCAGGTTCCTCAGCGGCCAGTTGCTTCGCCAGGATTTGTGCGCCATCGGTGCCTTCGAATTTTGAAGTGAAAATGATGTCTGCCCCCAATGATCTTAATATCTCTTTTCTTTCTTTTGATGCGTTTTCCGGCAGGCAGAGTGTCACGCGTAATCCGAGCAGTTTACCAATGGTTGCATAGGCAATTCCGGTATTGCCGCTGGTAGCATCCAGCAATATTTTGTCTTCGTCTAATTGTCCCTGTTCTATGGCCTGCCTGAAGATGTTGTAAGCGGCGCGCGCCTTTACGCTTCCCGACAGCTGCTCCCATTCTTTTTTTGCGTAAATAGAAACGCCCGGCCTTACATTCAATTTAGCTATGCGGTGCAAAGGCGTTCTCCCAACTTTCGATCCCAGTGCCCGTACTCTTTCAGTAAGCGTGCTGGTGTATGTTGCTGTTTGCATGTTGCAGATGTATTTAAAATAAAAAACCCCACCATGGTGGGGCCTTTAAAAAGGGTCTATGTATAATTACATATTGTTACAGGTTACGCTCCACCAGAATAACCAGCCCTTGCTCGCAACAGCAACAACAAATATTATTGTTATGTAAGAAGGCTTGATTCATTGTGGTGAAAATCTGAAACGAATATAATTCTTTTTATTTGATATAATCTGCTAACAATTTTCAAGAGATTGTAAAATATCCGCCAAAATATCGTCGGCATGTTCAAGCCCGGCGGAAATCCGTATCAACCCGGGCGTGATGTTCACGGCTTCTCTTTCATCCCTGCTCAGTTTAGCATGCGTGGTGCTGGCGGGGTGTGAAGCAATGCTGCGCGTATCGCCGAGGTTAGCGGTAAGCGAAAGCATTTTCAACCCGTCCAGGAATTGCTTGCCGCTTTCCAACCCGCCCTTCAGCTCAAAACAAAGAATACCCCCGCCGCTGGTCATTTGTTTGATGGCGATGGCATATTGCGGATGACTGGGCAAGAAAGGATATTTTAACCAGGCAATTTTAGCATGCCCTTCCAGCGCCTTTGCAATATGCAGGGCATTGGCGGCATGTCGCTCCATTCTTACATCCAATGTTTCAAGGCTTTTGCTCAACACCCAGGCATTGAAGGGAGAGAGCGCAGGACCTGTGCTTCGACAAAACAGGTAAATATCATAAATGAGTGAAGCCTTGCCTACCACAACGCCACCCAATGTTCGGCCCTGCCCGTCGAGCCATTTGGTGGCGGAATGCACTACCAGGTCTGCACCAAGATCAATCGGGCGCTGGCCGATAGGTGTTGCAAAGCAATTGTCTACGTTGAGAATAATGCTGTGCTTTTTAGCAAGCTGAGATACAAATTCTATATCGATAATATCCAACCCCGGATTAGCCGGCGTTTCCAGATAGATCATTTTTGTATTGGGACGAATGGCCGCTTCCCAGGCCTCTGGCTTGTCTGCAGAAACATAGGAATGTTCGATCCCGTATTTCGGAAGAAACTTAGTGATTACAGTATGCGTGCTTCCAAAAACTGCATTGCACGACAGCAGATGATCGCCTTGTTTCAGCAAGGCCATGAACGAAGCAAACACTGCGCTCATGCCGGATGCGGTGGCAAAGCCGTCTTCTGCGCCTTCAAGCGCGCAGATCCTGTCTGTAAACTCTTTTACATTGGGATTGGAGAAACGGCTGTAAATATTATCGTCTGTTTCATCGGCAAAGGCCGCCCGCATGGCTTCTGCGTTGTCGAAGCAAAAGCTGCTGGTAAGAAAAAGGGGAGAGGAATGTTCCATTTCACCGGTGCGGGCTTGTGTGCGAATGGCTTTGGTTATGGGATGCATTTTTATTTATTATGGCATTAAGTCAAATGGGGCATTGGGTCATTAGTCATTAGGTCATTAGGTCATTGAGTCATTGAGGAGCGTCATTCTCCCTACGACTCACTGACAGCGAGTGGTTGATAAACATTATGCTTCCTGTTCGTTTACACTCACATTCCATTCAATCTTCGCCCCGGCACGCCTTAGCGTTTCCGCCACAGAGCAGTATTTTTCAATGGAGAGCTGGCAGGCGCGTCGCGCTTTATCTGGCTCAATAGCTCCCTCCAGTTCAAACCTCACATGGATGTTCGTAAACAGCGACGGCTCTTTATTGGGCTCCCGTTCGCCTTCTATCACCATATTGAAACTGTTGATGGTTTGGCGTTGCTTTTTCAGGATAGATACCACATCTATGCCGCTGCAGCCCCCTAATCCCATCAGCAGCATCTGCATGGGCCTGATGCCGAAATTCTGCCCGCCGGTATCGGGACTGGTGTCTAATGTTGACGTATGTCCGTACGCATCTTTCGCTTCAAACCCAAAATCTTCGGCCACCCGGCTCACTTCAATTCTGATCATGAATTTTTTTTGTAAAAGTAACTCAGGACGATGTTACTTTGCGTGCTGAAAATCAATGCAACTATTTCATCATAAACAGCCTTTCGAGCTGGAGACCGGGACGGTGCTCCCGGAGCTCACCATCGCCTATCATACCTATGGCCGCCTGAATGAAGACCGCTCTAACGTGGTATGGGTCTGCCATGCGCTTACCGCCAACTCAGATGTGCTGGACTGGTGGACGGGCGTCACGGGTCACGGGCACGTCATCGATCCTGATAAATACTTTATCGTTTGCGCAAACATTGTAGGTTCCTGCTATGGAACCAGCGGCCCGCTTTCGATCAACCCCGAAACCAATGCTCCTTATTACAGCAGCTTTCCTGTTGTTACCGTACGCGATATGGTAAGGGCGCATATCCTGCTGCGTGAGCACCTGGGCCTCGACAAGATATTTCTTCTTGCCGGCGGCAGCATGGGCGGTTACCAGGCAATGGAGTGGTGTGTAATGCAGGGCGAAGGAATTGAGAACCTTTTACTGCTGGCCACTTCCGCTTCTGAAAGCGCCTGGGGTATTGCGGTGCATACTGCCCAACGCCTGGCGATAGAGGCTGATCCCACCTGGAAAGATGATTCTGAAAAAGGAGGTGGCAAAGGATTGAAAGCTGCCCGTGCCATGGGATTGCTTACTTACCGCAATTACGACATACTGGTGCAAAAGCAAACCGATCCCGATGTAAATAAGCTGGACAATTACATGGCCTCTTCTTACATCAATTACCAGGGCGATAAGCTGGTGAACCGTTTCAATGCGTACAGTTACTGGCTGCTCACCAAAGCAATGGATTCGCATCAGTTAGCGAGAGGGCGGAAGATGGAACTTGCAGAGGTATTGCATGACATCAAGCCGCGCACATTGGTGATTGGTATTACTTCAGATATACATTGTCCGTTATCGGAACAGCATTTTCTTGCAGGGCATATACCCAATGCAAGCATGGTGGAGATCGATTCTGTTTACGGCCATGATGGATTTATGGTAGAAGCCGAGAAGATCGCTTACTATGTGCAGGATTGGCTGACGGAGCATTAGATCGAAAAACGGAACGCGGATCATTAGGATGTTTTAGGGTTTATTAAGATTAGTCGCTGCTATTGCTGAAACGTTCAAAAATTTCAAGAATAAATCCTAAAAATCCTAACAGATCCTAATGATCCGCGTTCCCTAAACCCTACCTAAATAACCGCCTCCAACAATAACACTCCACCCAACCCCAGCAAAGAAATAATTGTTTCCATCACCGTCCACGAAAAAAAGGTCTGCTTCAACGATAATCCAAAAAACTCCTTGAACATCCAGAACCCCGAATCATTAATATGCGATCCAAAAACACTTCCCGAACCCACAGCCAGCACCATTAATTCAGGCGATACATTCCCCGATACCAATAACGGGCTTACAATACCCGCCGCCGTTATACCAGCTACCGTAGCAGAGCCAATTGTTACACGCAACAAAGCCGTTATCAGCCATGCAAACACCAGGGGCGGCATCTCCCATTTACTGCTGAACGAAGCCATGTAATTTCCCGTGCCACTGTCTACAAGTACCTGCTTTAAAACACCGCCTGCAGTAATGATGAGCAATATCATTGCAATGCCCGAAACGCCTTCGGTCAGCCACTGCATCACTTCCTGCATTTTTTTTCCATTGCGCAATCCAAAATACCAGCCCGCCAGCATCACAGCCAGTAAAAGTGCAATGGTAGAATCTCCCGTAAACAATATGATCTTTTTTATGACCGAATTACCAACGAGAAACTGGTTCACCAATACCGCTACCGCAATCAGCATCACCGGCAGCAGTGCAATAAAAAAACTCGGGAAGACTGCGGGCAGTTTTTTATCAGCCAATGGTGTTGTTTCTGACAATGCATGCACAGTTACCGGCTTGATATTTTGAATGATCCTTCCCAACAAAGGCCCCGCAATGATCACTGCGGGAACAGCTATTGCAAGTCCATACAACAACGTTTTTCCCATGTTGGCCTTAAATGCATTCACCAGTACAACCGGCCCGGGATGCGGCGGCAAAAAGCAATGCGTGGTAGACAAAGATGCAGCCATGGGAATAGCTACATACAATAACGGCAACTTAGCCCTGCGCGCAATGGAAAATACCAGCGGCAACAGGATAATAAAACCGGTATTGTAATACAACGGAATACCAACAAGGAAACCTGTAAGTGCAATGGCCCATTGAATTTTCTTTTCGCCAAAAGCTTTGATGAGCGTAACAGAGATCTGTTCAGCTGCACCGCCTGCCTCGAGTATCTTTCCAAGAATAGCGCCCAGGCAAATGATCAGGGCCAGGCCGCCCAGTGTGCTGCCCACTCCTTTTTCAATGGCGACTAATAGGGCAGGAGGCTGCATGCCCAATAAAAGGCCTGCTATGATAGCAACAAGCAGCAGCGATAAAAAAGGGCTGACCTTTTTAGCAGTCAGAAAAACCTGCAGCGAAATGGCGAGCAATAAAATGAGTAAAGGCATAAATATTTTTTACAATACCAGCTTCGGTATTTTATGGCATCGCCTGTTGCGTCGCAATCACTTCATCACCTGGAATGCTATTCGGCTTCAGGTTGCTTTTAAAGAAAGGGAACGCGGATCCCGATAGCT
>JBAVMD010000104.1:0-2836 GCA_049689695.1 Chitinophagaceae bacterium
TCTCTAAATATTCTTTCTTAAATTCTAAATAGGCGGGATTGCCGGCAGGACTAATATTGGATTGCTTGCAATTAAAAAGTGCAGCAACCATATTCTGCATTTCCTGCTGCGTAAGCGAAAAGCCTGGCTTCACTGCGTGCTGCCTGGCAAGTGCACGTACCAGTTTTTCGCGGGCCGATAATTTCACTTCGGCATTTGAATGTTTGAACTGTTCCAATATGCCTTCGATATCGGCTTTCTCATTGCCCTGAAATACATCGGCGGGGGTGCCCTGTACAATGAAACTATCCTTTCCAAAAATTTCCACCTGGTAACCGAGCTCCTGCAAATGCGGCAGTAACTCCTGCAACAACACGGCATCAGCCGATGCCAGCGTTAGCGTAACAGGAAAAAGGCTTTGTTGCGTTGCTATGCGCTGACCTTCCGTTGCCTGTACATATTGCTCATACAAAATGCGCTCGTGCGCCAGTTGCTGGTGAATGAGGAGAAACCCGCGTGGAGAAGGAGAGAGAATGTAAGTGTTTAGAAGCTGGGTTAAGTTGTCCCGATAGCCATCGGGATGAGGTTCGAAGTTGGAGGTTGCGTCGCCGCCGGTTACCTCCTGTTGTTGTAAATAATTATGTTGAGAGCTGGCAGATTCTGTATTTTTTGCATTGTTAGGTTCATAAAAATCTTTCCAGTGCCTGAGCTCAGATTTTTGTGAGGGTTCAATGAAATGCGCCTGGTTCTTTTGCGTAAAGGTCTGGTATAAGCTGGATGAGGTTGCGGCAGCCTGCTTATCTTCTGTAAATGGCTTGCTTACTGCATCAAGATGTTGAATAGAAGGATCGAGATCGAAATCGAGCGTGGGTGTAATGCTGAATTGCGCCAGTGCGTGCTTAACAGCAGCCTGCACAAATGCATACACGATCTTTTCGTCTTCAAACTTTATTTCCTGCTTGGTAGGATGCACGTTGATGTCGATCTGCGCAGGATCGAGGTCGATGAACAATACATACAGCGGGTAGCTGTCTGCAGGTATCATATCCTGGTAGGCGTTCATCACTGCATGGTTCAGGTAAGCGCTGCGGATGAAGCGGTTGTTCACAAAAAAATACTGATCGCCCCTTGTTTTTTTCGACGTATCCGGCTTGCCTACAAAGCCGCTGATGTTCAGGTAATCTGTTTTCTCCTGCACGGTCACCAGCTTTGCGTTATAATGATTACCAAGTATCTGAACAATACGTTGCTTGAGCGAGCCTTTCTCCAGATGAAATATCTGCTGACCATTGCTGGTGAGCGAGAAAAAAACATTGGGAAAGGCCATCGCCACGCGGATAAATTCATCTACAATATGCCGCATTTCGGCCGCATTGCTCTTCAAAAAATTCCTGCGTGCAGGCACATTGAAGAACACATTCTTCATGGCAATATTAGTACCCTCGGGAACGGCCGCAGGGCTCTGGCTTTTTACCACACTGTTCTCGATCTCTATAACGGTTCCGATCTCATCATCTGCCCGCCGCGTTTTGAGCTCTACCTGTGCCACCGCAGCAATGGAGGCCAGTGCTTCGCCGCGGAAACCCATGGTGCGTATGCGAAAAAGATCCTCTATGGTATTGATCTTGGAAGTGGCATGCCGTTCAAAGCTCATGCGTGCATCGGTTTCGCTCATGCCCTTGCCGTTGTCAATCACCTGCACCAGCGCTTTGCCCGCATCGTTCACAATCAATTGAACCGATGTAGCGCCTGCATCCACTGCATTTTCCATCAATTCCTTCACGGCGCTTGCAGGCCGCTGGATCACCTCACCAGCAGCTATCTGGTTGGCAATGTTATCAGGAAGAAGTTGAATGATGTCTGGCATAGAACCCGCAAAAATAACTGGTTTATTGGTAAGGAGGAGAGTCATTTGGTCATTTGGTCAGTAAGTCATTAGGTATGGGTCAAACGTGAGGTATCAAACAGGGTTTGGGTCACCCATCTCAGGTTTGACATTTGACATTTGACTTAATGACTCAATGACCTAATGACCAAATGACTTAATTTTATAGCTTCTCAAATCCTGAACTCCATGCTTCGTAATTCGCTTGTTTGCTGGTTGCTCTGTTTATTAGCTGTTTCGGCCACGGCACAGTTCCATTCCAATCTTTCCGCCAATGCCTGGGTAGACAGCGTTTTCAAAACTTTAAGCCCTGATGAAAAGATCGCACAACTAATGGTGGTTCGTGGATCAAGCATCGATCCCGCTACGAGAAGACCCGTGTTTTACACCAAAGAAGTTGAAGAGCAGGTAAAAAAATACAATGTAGGCGGCATCTGCGTATTCCAGGGCGGGCCGATTGCACAGGCGAATTTTATCAATTACATGCAGGGCATTGCAAAAACGCCTATTCTCATTTGCATTGATGCGGAGAATGGTCTCGGCATGCGCATGGACAGCGTTCAACCGCTTCCACGCCAGTTGATGCTGGGCGCTATGAATGATCCTAAACTGATGTACGATTACGGCAGACTGGTGGGCGAACAATGCAAACGCATTGGCATACAAGTGAATTATGCTCCCGTGGTGGATGTGAACAACAATCCGCAGAACCCTGTGATCAATGACCGCTCTTTTGGAGAAGATAAATTTAAAGTGGCCGAATATGGCGTGCAATACATGAAGGGCATGCAGGATGTTGGTGTAATGGCCTGCGCCAAGCATTTCCCGGGACATGGTGATGTGGCAACGGATTCACATTTTGACCTGCCGGTGATCAACAAAAGCAAATCGGAGCTGGAGTCGCTCGAGCTGTATCCTTTTCAAAAAATGTTCGAGGCTGGCGTGGGCAGCGTGATGATCGCACACCTGTAC
>JBAVMD010000105.1:0-2540 GCA_049689695.1 Chitinophagaceae bacterium
GGGATCGACGGTAACAGCGATTCAGCTCTCGATCCCTCACCCCGGCCGTAACTATCGTGAGGCGATGCAGCGGGGTTCGGGATGACAGTGAGTTGCTAAATTAACAGCTCACCTGTCATTTCAAACTCTGCGCCGATAAATCAAATATCCATTCACACATCTCTCCCAAACATACTCCCGTGTTACCACTTCTTTCAGGAACCTACGCAATTCTTCATCAACATATTTATCGTAATCTGCAAAAGCAGGGATTGCAATCATTGCAGGCTTGCCTGAACTTATTTCATTCATCGTTTGCGCAATAGCATTCTTTGTTTGCGTTACGTTGAAATAGATAGTGGGCGATAACCGTTCCGCATACAACTGCACCCTCGCACCAAATCCGGCAACATACAATTTGTCGTTTTTATCGGTGTTATGTTTTATCCATAACCCTAACTGCTTTTCTTCCTGTTCAGTGGGCCGGGAATAATTAATGCAGGAATCTGCTACCTGGACAATTCCTGTTCGCCCCGTAAAAATCCTCTTCACTGCTATCAGCGGCTCTGTGACCTTCGGAAAGAAAATGATCCATACTGCCAATAAAACTTTTCGCATCGACAATTGATAATCGTTCACCAACTGCGCAATGGAAATGCCTCCCATTAATGACAATACAGGCAGCAGACTTTTAAAATGAGGACGTGCATAAATACCCAGCAGGTTAATACCGATGAATTCGCAAATAAGCCAGGCGGTAAGCAAGCTGTATTTTTTATTCAGCAAAAAATAAGCAGCCATGATAGGGTAGAAGAGCAGCAACTCCGAATAGAAAAAGCTTTCCATAAAACTTTGCAGTTTCCACGACCATGAATGGTCAGTAGTGCTGCCCGCTCCAAAATTGCCCGCGAAGGCATACAGCCACAGATCGTTCAGCGAAATTCCTGCAGCTAAGGCCAGCAGCAGCAAGGCTGTTGCAGCGGTGGCAATACCCGCAATGAAAGGAAGCATGGCCTGCTTTTTTTTCATTAGTGAATGAATAAGCACAGCTGTTACTCCAAAGCCTGCCGAAAGCCGCCATGCGAGCGCACATCCGGCCAATATGCCCGCAAGAAAATACTGCCGGTTGTTTTTTGAAATGATGTATTGATAAACCGAAATGATTAAAAAAGTGGTGGCATAAGTTTCCGTGAACGATGCATACTTTCCACCCGTAGCGCGCCACATCAGTGAAAGGCCATAGAGGGTTACCGCAAGCAGTGCGGCCCGGTTATCGGTTCCACCAGGTGATGTTAGTTGCCTGGCCGTTTTATACAAATAATACATTCCTACAGACTGCACAGCAATCCCCAGCACACGCGGGAACCAGTAATTAATTCCGAACAAAGCATCGGACAAACCGAAGACAACAAATATCAACGGCGATTTATTATCTACTCCGCCTGCGTAAGGGGTTAGTCCAAGCCGGAACCAATTGCGCCCGATATAATGCCACATAGACTCCTCATGCGTAAACGTCTGCGCATCCGTGAGGAAAGCCACGCATAGCTGCAGCAGTGCAAGGAGGAGAATGAAGTGGCGGGGTTTCATGTAGGAAAGTTAAGGTTGGAAACGCGAAACTCCTCTACGAAAACGTTTCCGTAAATAAATTTCAAAACCTTGCAGCCTTCTACTCAGCGCAGAGTAACTTACCGGATGAAATTTATTCTTCTTCTGCTGCTGCTATGTTCCCAGGCATTGTTTGCACAGCAAAAGATCCGTCTCAATAATAATTGGGAATTTGTACGGCAGGACCTCGGCGGCATCTGGGAAGCTATTCGCCCTGTAGTGCAGGGAAATCCTGAAGGCGTACCGCTGTGGGACAGTGTAACGCTGCCTCATTGCGTGAACGCATCCGATGCGGTTGATCCTGATGTAAATTATTACCAGGGTCCCGCCTGGTACCGAACCCTGCTCGATGTTCAAAATCCCTATGCCCGGGGCCGTACGCTTTTGCATTTTGAAGGAAGCGGACAAAAAACCACCGTTTATGTGTATGATATGAAAGTGGGCGAGCATGTGGGTGGGTACGATGAATGGACTGTTGACATTACGGATGCAATAGCAGAGTTTAAAAAAAAGGAAGTCTATCAAAAGCAGTACAAAGGGAAACTCCCCATATCCATTCGCACAGATAATTCCCGCGACCTTGAAATAATTCCTTCCGGTCTGTCAGATTTCAATCTCTATGGCGGCATTTACCGCTATCTCAATCTTGTTTATGTTCCGGAACTGTCCATCGATAAATTATTTGTTCATACAGAAACAACAAAAGATGGTAAACAGGGGCGAATACAGGTTGAGGCGAGGTTGCACAATCCATCTGCCATTCCTTTCGCACAGATGGAGATAAAACTGATCGATCCACAAGGAAAAACAGTTCAGCAGGTGGAAAAGAGAGTAGAGATCGCAGCAGACGATGTTTTGCTTGTCAATTGGAATATCAAATCGCCACAGTTATGGTCAAACGGCAAGCCGCTGCTGTATACTGTGGAAGTGGTTTTGAACACTCTGGATAATAG
>JBAVMD010000106.1:0-7540 GCA_049689695.1 Chitinophagaceae bacterium
TGATAATAGTACGGCTCATAACTGAAGAACCCGAAACCTGAAACTCCAAACCCGAAACTGTTTTGTAAATTGTACCATGTTAACTCCAATCGAACAATCTTTTCTTGACAAGGCAGTAGAACTATCCCGACAGGGCATTAAGGCCGGTAATGGCGGACCGTTTGGTTGTGTGATCGTATTGGAAGATCGCATAGTAGGAGAGGGATGCAATATGGTTACTTCTACCAATGATCCTACTGCACACGCGGAAGTAGTGGCTATTCGCAATGCATGTAAGAACCTGAACGATTTTCAACTGCTCGGCTGCGATGTATATACTTCCTGTGAACCATGCCCCATGTGCCTGGGCGCATTATACTGGGCACGCGTACGCAAGGTTGTTTACGCAAACACCAGGCAGGAAGCAGCAGCCATCGAGTTTGACGATGAATTCATTTATCAGGAGATCAATACAGATTTCATGTCGAGAACTATTCCATTCTTTCATGTTCCTCATGCCCAGGCAAAAGCGGTGTTTGAGGAGTGGAAGGGTATGGAGAGTAAGTTGAAGTATTAACAGCCCGGCCTCCCCCAACCCCCTCCAGTGGAGGGGGCTTAGCCTCTGAAATTTATAGGTTGCTCACTCAACCACAAACGCCTGCGACTCTTTAATGCCTTTTACCTGAACTTCTACGAGATACATTCCTGCCGGGAGGTTGTGATTAATGATCAAAGGCTGTCCTGTTAATATTGTTTTTTTCGAAAGCTGTAATCGTCCGGCCTGATCATAGATGTTGATCTGTGCGGGGCCGGAAGGCAATTGTTCTACGATCAATCTTATTTCATTTCGCAGCGCAGGATTCGGCATTACTGCAAACCTGCCGTCTGCGATTCTTGTCACATGCACTGTTTTTGAATAATTAAACTTTCCATCTTTGTCAAAAATCTTCAACCTGTAATAGGAGATGTGCGGGAAGGGCTGTTCATCGTACAAATAATAATCTCTTCCACCTGCTTTCACCTCACCGATCTTTGAGAAAGAACGTCCATCTGCAGAATGCTCCACTTCAAAATGACTAGCATTGATCTCGATCGAAGTAGCCCATTCCAATTTTACCCGTTCTTTTTCATTCAATGCGCGCATGTTCAACAGGGTCACGGGCAATGCACCTGCAGTTGTAAAATCAAATATCGCACTGGTAGTAATGCTTTCCCCATCATCGATGGTCACATACCATTCATACGCTGTGCCTGGCAACAGTCCGCTCCAATTCAAATTTGTGGCACTGCCGGAAAGCACATTGGTGTTGGTGCTGATAAGAGAGAAAGCCGGCGCAAGATCTACTGAAAGACTGAACTCACTGTCTGCGTCTGTTTCAAATTGATTCAATGTTGGCGAAAAAGTTTTTATGTTCAGTGTATTGTTCGAAGGTGAAAATTCCATGATGCGCATCCATCCATCGCCACCGTTTATACGCCCCTGGTAATCTGCCAGTATGGTGTTCAATGTGCCGCCATTGTCAAGCGGATCGCTTCTCCTGCCTTCGCCGTGGCGATGCCCGCACAGCATTAGCATAAAGTTGGGATTGTCTTTCAACTGGCTGTATATCTGCGCACCGGGACCACCAAAAGCGGCACCTGTACCTACTTCCATGATCCAATGGCTTGCAATGATCCCTTTGCGGTTGGGATGCGCTTTCAGCAGGCTGTCTGCCCAATTGAGCACATTCTGTAAAATTCCCTGGTTGGTTGTGCCGGTGTTGTTGTTGTATTCGAGGCTAATGTAAATGAAATCTATTCCGCTTCCCGAGAAAAATGTAAAATGATTGTCGTTATTGGCGCCGTAGTGACCGCCATAATAACTCCTTCCGGAAAATCTTGCTTCACCAAAATACTGGTTATAAAAACTGGTAGACGCTGTGGGATCGCCCGCTGCTGTTCCCTGGTCGTGATTGCCTACACAAATACTGTAAGGCATGCCCCCGGTAACAGGAACGTTGGGCTCTTCAATTCTTTTCATAGAAGTATCCGCGCGCTTCCATTCTATTTCATTGGCCTGCCCGTTTTGTGTACAATCACCAAAATGCCCTGTAAAAACAATGTTGTTATTGATCCTGTTATTGGCTATCCATTGGGTTTGCGTTTTGAATATCGCATTGCTTGCCTGCTGGTGAGACCCACCGGGGCCGCCTTGCGGCTCTTCTGTATAGTATTGCGTATCGGGTATACCGATCACTGTAAAATTGGGCAAGGCGCTGTTTGCAGTTTTTTTACGGCCGTATAATTTAACCGTAAGCGGTTTGCTTTCAGGATCTGTAACGGTAAGGCTCACCTGATTGCCTGCAAAATTCACCTGCCCGTCAGGGGGATTGATGCCTGTAGGCTGCAGTGGCGGACGGTTATAATTGAATGCATGCCATGCAGGGCCGCCATTAGTAGGATGGGTGGAGATGTTATCGCTTCTCAATGTACCTGCAATGCTGCCGATAGAACCTGTTGTGACAGTACCACAATTTTCATTGAATCCCCATCGCCCTATCAGGTTAGTTCCTGATGTAAGTTCGGACTGGTAATTTGAAAGTATGGCCGCATCGGAGCGTGCCGTGTTCCATATTCTCACTTCATCAATTTTTCCATTGAAATAGCCATCCTGCACGCCGGTTGAATTGATAGCTGAGGCAACCGACGCGTGTTGTATGCTTGTATTTGCGGGGGTAAATGCAGATCCTAATGCAAGTGTTGCATCCGGCATGCCATTGATGTACAATTTCCAGGTGCCGGTGCTTTGGGTATAAGTAACCGCCACGTGCGTCCATTTATTGGATGGAATGGAACTTGCGCCTGTTACAGGATGATTGCCTCCGCCGCCTTCTTCAAAATCTGCAGCGAGCTTATTATCCACAGTAAGGCCCATGAAATAATTTACATTCACGTTGGCGGGTGCATCGTTCTCACTTCTCCCTTTTGCAACGATGGGAACAGCGCTTACACCGCCGCTGCCCGTGGAAGTTGCAAGACCTGAACCTTCAATTTTGATCCATGCTTCAAGTGTAAATGAAGTTGCGTTCAACCCGGCTGCATTGCCGAATGTTACATAATCATGCTGGCCATTGAAATCAATAGATGCTCCTGTGGTGGGATCTGCGTGGCTAAAGCCGCTTGACCATGTTGAGCCATTTATCAATGTTCCATTGGCCGCACTGCCCGCCGTGCCTGAATTAGCGGCCGTGATGCCGGTCCCTTCGTTCAATCCCCACCTGCCAACCAACCCGCTTTCGCTGCTCAATTCAACATTGTAGTTTGCAGATATCTGTGCATCGGTTCTAACGTTGTTCCATATCCGCACTTCATCTATTCTTCCGTTAAATGATCCAGCTCTTATGGAACCTGCATTAAGCGATGAGCCAATGCATGCATTTACATTACTTGCTGCCTGCGGGGTGAAGTTGCCACCCAATGCCTGTGTGTTATCAAGCACGCCGTTGATGTATATTTTCCAGGTATCGGTGGCCGTATTGTATGATACAGCTACATGCGCCCAACTGCAGTTTGGTAAAACCGCATTGCTGGCAACCGCATGATTTACCGAACCTGCATCGTCTTCAAAATCGGCGATAAGGCGATTGTCGGACAAGCGATAGCCAATAAAATAATTTATATCAACTGCAGCATTTTCACTTTCTGCTCTTCCCTTGGTCACTATAGGCACAACTCCCGTCATGCCACCGCCGCCGGTTGAACCTGTTTCGGTAGTTGAGCCGTAACCTTCTATCTTGATCCATGCTTCGATGGTAAAGTTGGTGAGCTTAAGCGCTGCATTGTTACCAAGGTTGATAAGCGCAGTATCGTTCAAACGTACTGACTGGCTCCTCAACGTTTGCGCAGCAAGCATCAGCAAGCATAAAGCCAGGCCATGTATTCCTGTGAAAAAAAGCGATCTCCTGTTCATACCAGAAATTTAAAGTAATTGAATCAGGATAATGGAAGCGATTGGATTGGAAGGTCACTTAGGGTGCCTGTACCCGTTGAATAACAATGAAAGCAATGATTATCAGCGCTAATACCAGCACAATAGCTACATAAATGTATGGGTCGTCTTTTAAACGCCTTTTATTGCGCCTGGCTTTTTTCTGCTGTAATTGTTTATGCAGGTCTTTATTGAGTTGTTCTACATAAGCCTGAATGCCCGGCTGGCTCTTCATGGTGGAGAGACCTTCTACGGCGTCGTTCATCAGTTCACTATCGGCCATTTCTTTTTCAAGCTCATGGCGCTCCTGCTGGCTCAACTTGCCGCTAAGGTAATCCATCAACTTTTGATTGTCGATGTCTTTATTGCTGTTTGATAATATGTTCAGTAAATCATCCGGCATTCCTTCATTTTTCAGGATGAGTTGTTTTTTCAATCATGTTCTTGAGGTTGCGTTTGCCATTCTGAATATAACTCTTTACTTGTAATAATGTATAACCAGTCTCTTCGGCTATTTCCTGGTACGACTTTTTTTCAAGGTAAAACATGGTAACGCATTGTTTCTGGTCCGGGTTCAATTGCTCCAGCGCTATTTCCATTTTCTGGAGCAGGTTGTCTTTATTGATATGGTCCTGCTTATCGTTCTCGTCATAAATAGATGCCAGGTGCTGCTCGCGTATTTCCACCGGCATTTTGCCCTGCCTTCCCCTCAGCCGCATGAGGCAGTGATTGCGGGCAACCATATATATCCATGCTTTAAAGAACTCCACTTTGTATTTAGGCAATTCCGTAATTGCCTTCATAAAAATATGCTGTACACAATCTTTGGCCTCTTCTTCATTTTTAAGGTATTTCATGCAAACGCCCAGCAGCAGTAAGGTATATCTTGGAAGCAGGGCGCCAAGCCATTGATTGTTACCATCGCTGTAATAATTATCCAGCAGTTGCTGGTCTGTCAGATGTGCATAGCGGTCATGGTACATAGTGCCGGTTTGCAATATAGCTAATCCTGTAGATGCGGTCAGGGCCTTTTTTTCACAGGAAGCAGAAAAATTTTCATTTCTTCGCAGACAGGAGAAACGCATGATGTATTTAGTTTGTTGTGTGCCGGTTAGCCCGGTCAGGGAGCACGCCTCTCACAGGAGCGAAATGATAAGCCAGGTTTTATTTGGTGAAGTGGTGGAAGTTCTGGAAGAAGGCACCGATAAATGGGTGCGTGTCCGCTGCCTGTACGATGGATATGAAGGTTGGACGAGGCTGCAGATGTTTACCGAAGTACGGGAAGCTATTGCAAAATGCGAAGCCCATATTACTGCCGACTGGAGCAACGATATCACCATCAATGGCCAGACCATGCGCATTCCATTTGGTTGCGATCTGCGCGGCCTGATGAACGGAAATGCGGAATGGGGTAAATACAGCTGGTCTTTTAAAGAGAACCACCTCGATCCCAAGTACACAAAGCCCAATGAGAAGAATATCCGCAAGCTCACCAATGTTTTTTTAAATACAGCTTATTTATGGGGTGGCCGGTCTGTTTTTGGGATCGATTGCAGCGGTTTTGTGCAGGTTGTATATAAATCGTTTGGCATTTCTTTGCTGCGCGATGCATCGCAACAGGCAACACAGGGAGAAGCGATCGGTTTTTTGCAGGAAGCTGTGTGTGGCGACCTGGCTTTTTTCGATAATGAAGAAGGAAAGATCACGCATGTTGGAATACTGCTGAACGATCATGAGATCATTCATGCTTCACACAAGGTGCGCATAGATAAGATAGATAACCAGGGAATCATTAATGCGGAAACGGGAGAGAGGTCGCATAAGCTGAGGATCGTTAAAAGATACTTTTAGGAAGGCACAAGGCACAGGGCACAAGGGGCAAGAAGCAAGAAAAGAATTAAGAGTTAAGAATTAAGAGTTACAGTTAAGAATTTAAGATGGCTGATAAACATCATAAGCTTCTTATTAAAAATATGGTGTGCCAGAGATGTGTTATGACTGTAGAGGGCATTTTGGGCAGGATGGGTATTCCGTTTAATAGTGTTTCATTGGGTGAAGTGGATCTGCCAAAGAAGCTAACAAATACCGAGCTCACTAATATTGAACAGGCATTGAACCAGGTGGGCTTTGAACTGATAGAGACGAGAGTGAACAAGATCATCGATGACATCAAACAATCTGTACTGGAATATCTGTCGCTTGGCATGGACAGCCAGAACCTGAAGCTTTCATCGTTCATTATAAAAAAAATTCCTTACGATTACAGTTACCTCAGCGATCTTTTTTCTTCTATCGAAGGAAAGACCATTGAACAATTCTTCATTCAGCAAAGAATAGAAAAAGTAAAAGAGCTACTGGTATACGACCAGCTTTCACTTACAGAGATCTCTTACCAGACTGGCTTCAGCAGTGTTCATCATTTATCTTCCCAGTTCAAAAAAGTTACAGGGCTCACCCCTTCTCATTTTAAAAAGATAGGTGCAGATAAGCGAAAATCGCTTGATAAGCTCTGATCCAAAAATTATATACATCTTCCCCTCAATAGCATAAAGACAAGGGCCCTCTTGCATGGTAGCTTTGTGTCGTTAATCAATCATTTAACGATAAAAACAAAGAACATGGAATCAACAATTCAAACAACCGATCACAACACAAATTGCTCATGCACTGTTTGTTTGTGCGGACCCAGTTGCGCCTGCGGAACTTCCAATGGCAAGTAACCCTTAGCGAGAGAGGCATTGTAGCCTCTCTCTTTTTAAACTTTTAAACTAAAAAACATGCAACCAACAACTAAATACTTTGAATTGACCGCTTCTGCATTCGACTGGCAGGTATCTGAAGAAAAAACCATTAAAGCATGGGGATTCAATAACTCAGTTCCCGGCCCTGAATACCGTTTTACAGTGCCCGATGCCGGCACGGGAGTTATTTCCTCATCATGCACATGTGAATTGATTTCACGCGAAGGCGCAAAGGAAGACGCACAGACGCAAAGAGGGAGAGACGCAAAGAGGCTTCGCCTTTTTCAGCTCAGGAGACCTTGTGATTAAAAAAGGCGAAGCCTCTCTTTGCGCCTTCGCGTCTTCCTTTGCGTCTTTGCGTGAAACCTTACTCAAAAAATTAATTGAATAATCCCTTAATCCACTTAATAAACAAGGTGTCCCACTCCAGCATTTTGAAAGCTGTATAAAAAAGAATGATCGCGAAGATCTTTTTAAGCGCTTCCTTGTCTATTTTCAATGCAATGCTGCTGCCGATGAATCCACCGGCAATGAAACCCACGGCAAGTATGCCGATGATCCTGAAATCGATGGGTGTTCCCATGCGTTTGCAATCAGCATAATATTTCAGGAAGCCAAGTATTACTACAGGAAAGGTGAGCACACCTAAGGAAGTACCTTGTGCCTGGTGTTGCGAATAATGAAGGAACCACACGAGCGCCGGCACCAGTATGATGCCGCCTCCAACGCCTACCAGCCCGCTCAATACGCCGGCTGCCAATCCTATAAGGATCACAATGATTATTTCGGTTGTCATATTGCGTTGTTTCATGTATCGGTTAATAATTGTAAGCTATTCTGCAATAGCCGTTAA
>JBAVMD010000107.1:0-2024 GCA_049689695.1 Chitinophagaceae bacterium
GTATCAACCTCCCTTCATTGCATCCTCAGGTGTTTTCGGAAACGGCCTCACCGAAAAGCTGGTGGAAGATTTCATTGCTTCCATTCCAAAAAAATTCAGGCTTATCGAGATCAATCTCAATGCAGGAAATATCTTCAGCGTTCCTACAAAGTTTGACCGGTTACGCAACAATTACGTTTTGCCATTGAATACTTCTTATGATTTTTTATACGATAAATACCGGCAGAACATCAAACGAAATATTAAAAAAGCAACCGAAGCAGGCTGCATCGTTAAAACAGAAATTCCTATTGCAGATGTTATAAAGATTGCCAGGGAACAGTTGCAATCCCTCGTTAAAATAAAGGAAGAAGATTTTGAACGATTTGAAAAACTGTATGCATTCCTGCATCAACAAAAACAGGCAACTACCTACGGTATTTATAATGCAGGGAATGAGCTGCTTGCTTCCTGTGCCTATTTCTTCTCACACAACCGCGCTTATTATATTCTTGTAGGCAATCATCCCAACGGAAAAACATTGGGCGCATCGCATTATCTTATCGACCGGTTCATCGAAGATCATGCTGGCTCCTCTCTCCTGCTTGATTTTGAAGGATCAGACATTCGCAACCTTGCGTTTTTTTACAGCAGCTTCGGTGCAACTGTTGAAGTGTACCCGGCTTTGCTCATGGATAAGCTACCCTGGTTTGTAAGAATGGTGCGTTAAAGCACTAACCTGCCGAACAAAATACCGGAAAACACCCCGTTGTTTCTTATTATTCTGCTCAATAGATTTGTGCAGGAACAATTGCAAACGCACAGGCCCCTCTTTCATTCATCAGAAGAAATATTGTTGCATTATTAATTCCTGTTTCGTTCACGCGCCATGTGAATGATGCAGAACAATACCCCTTTGCTTGCCATCGATCAAAAGAAAAATATTATTAACAGCTAAACTTAAACAACATGTTCAGCAGGCTTATCAAAACAATGCTGTTGGGAATTTTATTAATTGCAGGTTTTTCCAACTGTAAAAAATCCGGCGGCGGCATCAGCAAGATCGACCCCGCCACGCAACCCAGCGAATTAAGCAGGGCCTTCATCATACCGGGCGGCGTAAACAAAAACGGCAATGCACCTGTAGAAACTACAGCCACTGATCTTATCATCTCCAAGTTTCAGCCATCTGCCGAGCTTTCTGCAGACAACTATCTGTTTATACCATTTTCTTTATCTGCAAGAGAGAACATCAAGGGTGTTTATTTACAGGTGGATGGGGCGGATAATTTTTGGGAGATCCCGGTGAAGCTAGAACAAACCAGTGCGCATGTATTGAATATCGGCATACCTGAAAATATTCTCAATGGCGACTTCACGCTGTTTTACCGGCTGATTGGTGTAGCGGGCGGAGTTGGCAAAGCTGTTCCATTAGAAACTTCGATTGTTTCATCGATCGATTATTGCGCCAACGGATCTTCTTCGGGCGCGGTTGAAGGCAAAGATGGAATTACTGTAAAAAGTTATTCGTTAGGCGAACAGGCCGGCTGGGTTTCCATAACGTACGACACCTATTCTGTTCCAGACAGGATCGACATCCGCTACGGCAATGAATGGATCAGGAGCACAGGCAAATTGCTCGCAGGCAATGTGCCTCCCGCTAAATTGTGCAATGCCGTTACAAGCGGCGATGGATTTGTTGGCACAAGCAGCGTTTTCAATTTCTTTTATGAACCTAAAAAAAGCAAGAAGCTGGACATTTATGTTTCAGGTTGTCTTGATGGCGGCACTGCATGGAAATTCCAGGTGAATGAATGTCCCAAAGACAAACCGGTAATGGGCGTTCATTCCAATGCAAATCCAGATGCAGCAGCATTATCAGGTCATGCCTGGGTAAGCATTACAAAAGATGGCAAAACAGATTTCTATGGCTTATGGCCAGACACTCATCCTTCCATTGTACAACTTGGGCTTAGCAATGGAAATGGCAGTGATGTACGTACGAATGTTGAAAAGGGAGTTGGTGTGTACAGTCGCTATTATCC
>JBAVMD010000108.1:0-1900 GCA_049689695.1 Chitinophagaceae bacterium
GTCCATACCATTGTGCCCGTAAGCCCAAAGCTTCACGGTGTAATCGCCCTTGTCAGGAAAATAAACCGTGTCTATTTTGTTGCCCTGCGCGTAACCGGAGCCTTTGTCCCAATCGTACCTGAAAGTATTGGTCGAAGTGCTTGTGAGCAGGTAGCGGTTCACCTGTCCGGTAACAGGCGTTACAGTGAATGAAGCAAGGGGTTTAGGCTCCAGTTCCCTTAGATCGTATTTGCACGACTGCATGCTCATGGTCATAAGCACTGCGATGAATGCAATGGTGATGTTCTTATAATTGAATCGAATTTTCATAATTGCTTTTTTGTTTTTTATAAGATCAGTAACCGTTGTTCTGAGAAAGGCTTCCTGTTTTTACATCGTAATCAGGAATAGGCAATACTTCATGTTTGTTCTGCTTAAAGCCCAGCGTTCCTAGTTCCTGCGCTGCAAGTCCCCAGCGTACAAGATCAGGGAAGCGAAAGCCTTCGAACGCAAGTTCCAATTGTCTTTCCTGCACTATTGCAGTAAAGAGCGCTGCGCCGGTAGCCGAAATATCGGTTAGGCCTGAACGTTGGCGAACCTGGTTGATATACCCTCTCGCCTTTCCTTCGTTGGATGCACGGTAATAAGCTTCTGCCGCCATTAGCAACACATCGGCATAACGGATGTGGCGCCAGTTGGTGCCATAATTCAATTCCCCTATCGGTGTGCCTGTTTGTGCCTGGAAAGCGCCATATTTTCTCTGGAAATATCCTTCGTAATCATAAGCTGTGGGATTGGTCCAGTTGCCGCCTGCCGCTTTTAATTCCTGCTCAGACATTACCATCTGCCTTCTTCTGTTCACATCATTTGCTGCAACAAATGCATCCCATAATTTTTTCTTAGGAAGATTAAAGCCCCAGCCTGCGATCAATGAATCTGCAGGGGCTTTTGTATAAAAATCACCTCTGGGTCCCATCAGTTGAATATGAATATTGCTTTCAGGTGCCGCGCCCCAGGGAAAATTACCCCAGTCGTAGCTGCGCGCATTGGTGTAAGAGATCTCGAAAACAGATTCTGAACCGAACTCCTGGTTCCTTGAAAATGCTGCACCGATGGAAGAAGCCAATCCATACTGGTTAGAGGTGATCACAGCTTCCAGTTGTGTAGCTGCATCGTTCCATTTCTGCTGGTACAGGTATACTTTTCCAAGCAATGCCTGGGCTGTACCTTTTGAAACGCGAAACTTATCGGCCGAAGAATAATTGCTTTTCAGCGGAAGCACCGCGATCGCTTCATTCAGGTCTTTCTCGATCTGCGTATATACATTGGCTTTAGTAGCGCGGCCTATCGAGGTATACTGGGCAGGGGGAATATCATCCAGCACCAGCGGAACATCGCCCCACATAGAAACGAGCTCGAAATAATTATAAGCCCTCAGTGTTTTGGCTTCAGCAACCAAACGCTTGCGCAGGTCAGTGGCCTGCTCTACCTTATTGATCACTTTATTGGCGCGGTAAATGCTGAAGTAGCACATCCTCCAGGCATCACGCACTTTATCATTGGTAGCATCGAAATTATAATTGTCGAGCGTTTGATAGCCAGGTTGGTCGCCGGCATCGCTGCCGCCTGCATTGCTCTCGTCTGAGAGCAGCATCTTTATCATATAAATGCTGGCCCAGTTGTTATTGTAATGCGCCTGCATCATATCATAAATGCCTATTACTGCCTGTGAAGCGTCAACATCTGTTTTATAAAAATCCTGTTCAGGAAAAGCGCCCGGCACTTCCTGCGTGAGGAATTTTTTGCATCCGCTGCTGAGGAGCAAAATTGCAAAACAGGAGAAGAATGATTTTACAAATATGTGTTTCATTGTTATTTATTATTTAGGTTTCTGCTATTACGAAGAGAGAAGATTTCACGC
>JBAVMD010000109.1:0-4862 GCA_049689695.1 Chitinophagaceae bacterium
TGCGGAGAAAAAAGGCGAAGCCTCTTACCAACCATACCTCAATTAAATCTCCACTCGGGCTTGTAATCCTGGCTATATAAATAAGCGCCCGGAAAAGCTCCGCTTTGCGAAACACCTCCGTCCTGGAAATATTCTTTAACGGGAGTCAATATCAATTGGGTTTCATTGATGCCTTCGAAATAATGCATTTGCCAGGTGTACGTTCTTTTTGAAATATCCAGGTTATTTGATTTTTTCACTTTACCATCACGGTCTACCACTCTTAACGCACTTTTTGCGGGCGTTATCACCAGTTGCTGGTTGTTCACTTTGTATGTCCCGTTTTCATTGATGAGCGTGTATTCGTTAGAACGCGAATAGCCGCCCCAGCCTTCGCCGCGGAGTGTATAGGTCCCATCCGGCTTAAAATCATATTGACATTTGGCATAGCCCGCATTCGTGGCTATGGTAGCTGCGTCGAGCCCAAACGGGCTGCTTGCGCTCTTGCCCCATTTTCCATTAACGGGGGACTTAGTGGTAATTGCCGGAGGTTGTGTAACGGCATTAGCCGTTGTTGCTGCATTCTTTCGCACAACAGTAATGAGTGGCTGCCACAAAGAATCGAACACCTGCAAATGTTTTTTACTGCCCGATGTTACCAGTATGCTTTGGATTGTGTTGCCACAATCCACCACATGCAACTCAGAATAATAAGGAAGTTGATTGGCCTTGTTACGCACCTGCGCACCGTAGTACAACTCGGTGCTATTCCGGAGCTTTCTTGCCTGAGGCGCCGGAACTGCCGACGTTTCAAAATATGCGAGCATTAACTCGTTCCACTCCTTTTGAAAACTGGCGTACTTATCTCCTGCAGCAGGCTGCTGTTGGTAAATGGCTACCTGGCAAAAGCTATTATTGGTTTTATTGTGAAGTGTGAGCTGTGTGTAGGTGGCCTGCCTGGATACTTCCCATGCGGCGGGGATCTTCAAAATGATGTTGTCTACACTGTCGACGGTTTGTGCCTGCAGCATGGAAGAGAAAGAAATTACCATTGAGAGAAGAACGAGGGTTTTCATCGCTGATTTATTTTGGATGAAATCATAAATGACAAACTAAAAGTAGGATTTTGAATGGTATGGATTATCACCTGAAACAGTGATTTTGGAGGGTTTCACGCAAAGGCGCAAAGGAGACGCAGTGGAGGAATACGCAGTGTGCAGAGAGGCTTCGCCTTTTTTCTCCGCAGGAACTTGGGATTGAGAAAGGCGAAGCCTCTTTGCGCCTTCGCGTCTTTCTTTGCGCCTTTGCGTGAAATCCTCCCACCCCCCGAAACAGTGATTTTAAAATGAAAGCTGGAAATTCTGATGAAAATGCTAAATTTTATAAATCATTAGCTTGCAACCAATGGCTTCCGGATCACATAACATCAAACACTGGCTTATTTGTTTAAGCATGTTGCTGCCATTGGCCATGCACGCACAGAACCGTACTATCGACAGCCTGCAAACATTGCTGAAAAAAGAAAAAAGAGATTCGATGCGCTCGCTCATTTACATTGAGCTCGCGTCTAATTATTCCGGCTATGATACCGCTAAAGCCATTGCCTGCTTAAAGGAAGCAGCAAAAATGAACAGCAATAATCACTGGGATTATAACAATGGATATTACTACCAATGCTATTCAAATTATTTGTCAGACAGGGCTCAGTTCAGCAACAGTCTGCAACTGGCAGACACCGCGATCTCTTTTTATAAAAAAGCCGGAGCATCGAAAGAAAAATCAACCCGTGACGCAGCATCTTTCCAGCTTGCGGAAACCATCATGTCTATAGGTACTACTTTCAGCTCGATGGGTAAATCGGAAGATGCCATTAAAAAATACCAGGAATCACTGCAGTTGTTCGAAGCAACTACCAGCCCGTTGAAAACGCGGAAGATTGCGACCGTTTATAATAACATCGCCACTGTTTTTTTTCTTATCAATCAATATGAAAAAGGATTGGAGTATGATCTAAAATCCATTCCCTATCACATAGAGACCCGCAACGATGAAATGCTTGCTTTTGCTTACACCTATGTGGCTTCGGATTATATGCGGTTGCAGAAACATGATTCCGCAAAGCGGTATTTTGAAAAGGCCGCTCCTATTGTAACACGATTGAATAAGAACTCTGTGAACATTGAATATTATGGAAAGATCGCCGAGATGTATTGGTGGCAAAAGAACTGGACCTCTACCAGGAAGTATTACGCGATAGCATACGAAAATGCAGAGGAGATCAACAACCAGTACAGCATGATCGAATATTTATGGGGCATAGCCGCCTGCCTGTACAATGAAGGGAATTACGTTGAAGCTGATAAATACCTGAATCGAGCAAAGGTTTTAACAGAGAAGAACCAGATGCAGGGATCGCAGAGAGAAATGTATGGGATGTTCTCGCAGAATTATTACAAGCTGAAGAATTACAAGCTGGCGTATGAATATCTTTTGTATTACAACAAGCTGAAAGATAGCGTTGCGAACATGGAGTTAAAACACAAAGTGGCCGAGATGGATGAGCAATACCAATCGCAGAAAAGGCAGCAGCAGATCGTTCAACTGGAGCAGGACAAACAAATACAGGCGCTTTCTATCAAACAATCTTCTACGCTGAATTACATCCTCATAGGCTCAGTAGTGTTTTTGCTGCTGATCGGTTTCCTGGCATACCGCAACCTGCGCAACCGTCAGCAGTTGTCTAAACAACAGGATGAGTTGCAGCAACAGCGCATCAGGGAATTGGAAAAAGATAAGCAATTGGTGGCGGTGGATGCTATGCTCAAAGGACAGGAAAAAGAAAGAAGCCGCCTTGCGAAGGACCTGCATGATGGATTAGGCGGATTGCTGTCTGGTGTCAAATTCTCGTTGAGCAATATGAAAGAGAACCTTATCGTAACCCCTGATAACAGCGCTGTATTCGAGCGGTCGCTCGATATGCTGGACACCTCTATCATGGAATTGAGAAGGGTTGCGCACAATATGATGCCGGAAATGCTGACCAAATTTGGGTTAGATGAAGCTTTGAAAGAATATTGCGCAAGTGTATCTGCTACTAAATTATTAGCGGTGAAATATCAGTCGCACGGCATGGCAGACCGTGTTGACATATCCATAGAAATAATTGTCTACCGCATTGTGCAGGAGCTGCTGAACAACATACTCAAGCATGCATCGGCAACAGAGGCATTTGTGCAATTGATAAGAGAAGATGGCAGATTGAACGTGGTTGTGGAAGACAATGGAAAAGGTTTTGATACGGCCGCATTGGTCAACAGTCAGGGTGCAGGGTGGGTAAACATCCGTTCGCGCGTGGAGTATTTAAAAGGACAATTAGATATTCATTCAGGCCATGGCAAGGGCACATTGGTAACCATTGAATTCAATGTATGAATATGATCCGCGTATTTATTGTAGATGACCACCCGGTTGTGATAGAGGGCATTCACGCGCTGCTGCAAAAGGAAAAAAGCATTGAGTGGGCGGGACATGCCATGAATGCTCAATCCTGCCTCGGTTTTTTTGTGACCAATACGGCGGATGTGGTGCTGATGGACATCAGCATGGCAGGAATGGATGGTGTGGAATTGTGTAAGGTAATGAAGGAAAAATATCCGCGGGTGATGATACTTGGCCTAAGCACATTCAACCAGGGCCTGTACATTAAAAAAATGCTGGAGAATGGTGCTTCAGGTTACATTTTGAAAAATGCATCGGGTGAAGAATTGATCGCGGCCATTCATGCTGTTCACGGCGGCTCCATTTATTTCAGTGGAGAAGTGGGCCAGGCTTTGCAGGAATATGAAAGATCAGCCAAAACAGCTTTGCCTGCACTGAGCAGCAGGGAGAAAGAAATCTTAGGATTGATCGCCGAAGGCTATACCAATCCGCAGATAGCAGAGAAGATTTTTCTAAGCCAGTTTACGGTGGATAGCCATCGTAAGAATTTACTGGCTAAGTTGAATGTGAAGAATACGGCGACTTTGATAAAAATTGCGGTGGAGAGGGGGTTGATCTGAGGAGTTCAAGAGTGGTCGATTCGATTAATAACTCCTAAAAATCTCCAACTATAAATTAACTTAATACAAATTTTCTATCAGTCCGCCAGAAACCGGACTGCCCTTATGACCTGGTTCAAAAAACTCTCCCAGCCCACTGTTTTTTTCGCCTCTCCCGGTGATGTGGCGGGCATCAGGCAGCGATTGCTAAGGGATTTCGATCTGCTGAAATGGTCGGTTGCAGACCATTATAATATCCAGCCGTACTCCTGGGAAATGGAGATGGAAGCTTCATCAACAGGATTCAATGCCTGGCAACCCATACAGGCGCAGATAGCTCTTCCTGACTATCCGTTCTGCCGTGCAGTTGTTCTTGTAATTGGCGAGCGCATAGGTTCGCCGCTGGATAGGTCGTATCCATTTGAGCAGGAAATAGATGAGAAAGTGAAAGCAAGTAAAGATGGAGATCACCTGGTGATTGAATGGGAAAAATCAACAGATAACACAGATTTTCCGCTCACCGGTACCGTTTTTGAATACTTGTCAGCCATTAAAGCAAACAAGCAAAGACTAGCCGAAGACAGAACTCCTATACCCGTGCTCGTATTGGTCTGCAATAAAGAATCTTTGTTAGACAGCCTTGAAAATTATTTTTCTCACGATGACTATCCTCTTACTCAAAAGGCCAAAGAGAAATTGCAATCTGAAGATGCTTATCAACAATGGAAGGAAAGTGAATATATACCGCAGGTTTCGCAATTGCGCAATTTTCTAAACTATATCCGCAGGAACAAAGGAATACAGTTAAAATTCATATCGAATGAAGAAGAGGCATCAAAACTTAGC
>JBAVMD010000110.1:0-1648 GCA_049689695.1 Chitinophagaceae bacterium
GATAAATACAGCGAGGCTGCAAAGCGCGAAATATTAAATCTTCAGTTCATACAAAAAGAGTTAAAGAAAGACATCAGTCGCTTCAATATTAGCAGGGCGCCGCAGGGATTGAACGATACCGGCGCCAGTTATGCACCTGTTTGGAAAGATCATACATTGTATTTCACTTCCACCAGGCCTGAAAGGTTGTCGGAAAAAAAGCAGGATTACACCAACCGCATCTACCAGGCAGTATATGCCGAAGGAAGTTTTTCAGGCATTACAAGAGTAGTTGTGCCTAAGCCTGAAAACCAGCACGAGGGTGTGGTGGCTCTTACGCCCGATGGCAATACCATGTTTCTTACAAGGTGGACGGTGGGTAATGGAAAAAAATCTTCAGTGATCTACACCAGCCAGAAAGCCGGCAATGAATGGGGTCATGCAACAGTGCTTGGAGAACCTGTTTATGCAGCTACATCCAATACGCAGCAACCACTGGTAATGCCTGATGGAAAGCATTTGGTGTACGCCAGTGATAAGCCCGGCGGCCAGGGCGGTTTCGATCTCTGGTATGCAGAGTTAGGGGTAGATGGAAAAGTATTGAGCGATATGAACATGGGTAATGTGATCAATACTTCCGGCGATGAGCAGGCGCCTTATTATCATACTGCATCCGGCGCGCTGGTGTTCTCCAGCAACGGGCGTGTTGGCATGGGAGGTTATGATTTTTATTTCAGTAAAGGGAGCATAGGCAACTGGTCTGCTCCGCAGAATTTTGGTTATCCCGTGAACTCTGTTAAGGATGATATCTATTTTGCAAGCCGTGGCCCGGCCAACAATATCCTGCAGGAAGTATTGCTGAGCTCTGATCGCAATGCTGCCTGCTGCCTCGAATTATTTTATGTAAGAAAGATAAGACCATTGCGGCAGGTGAGCGGCTCAGTGATTGCGTGCGATGGAAATGTTCCGCTATCGGGCGCTACTGTAATGATCATAGATACCATCGCAAACAAAACCATCGCTACAAAAACCACGGATGCGCAGGGCCGTTATTCATTCACCATAGAAGATTATCAGCCGCTGAAAGCAGTGGCTTCTTCTACAGGTTATGTTGCAGGTGTGTTGCATTTTAATTCGCCGGCCGATGTTGAAGAAGAAATGCTTACAAACCCTGCGCTTTGCCTTTCACCCATACCTGTTCCGCCGGTAGAAACACCGATCGTAATAGACAATGTGTTCTACGATTTCAATAAATCTAATTTGCGTGATGAGTCGTTCCCTTCACTGGACAAAGTGATCGAGATGCTCAACAACAACCCATCGATGGTAATTGAGATTAGTGCGCATACTGACAATATCGGTACAGAAAAGTACAATCAAAAGCTTTCTGAAGCGCGTGCTAAAAGTGTGGTTGCTTACCTGGTAAGCAAAGGCATTGACAAGAGCAGGCTGCAAGCGAAAGGATATGGTTCAACACAACCAATAGCTGCTAACAAAAATGATGATGGAAGCGATAATCCTGAGGGCAGGCAGAAGAACAGGAGGACTGAGTTTAAGATTATTGGGAGTAAATAAAAATGGTAAATAGCAAGCATCAAATAGCAAAGAAAAAATAAGCCATTACTTAACCATTCACTGTCATCCCGAACCCCGCAGTACGTACTCACAT
>JBAVMD010000111.1:0-4161 GCA_049689695.1 Chitinophagaceae bacterium
GGATAAGCCGTATGACCCATTAGATATATCCTATGAAATAATAAAGGAAGCACTTGGCACCGAAGATACCCAACTCAAGGAAACGTTGATAGTCGCAAAACAAATAACACCGACCCTGTCAGTTGGATTGAAAGGGAACCCTAGAAACATAAAACGCTTTCTCAATACTTTGTTTTTAAGGTTGAAGATTGCCAGGATATACGGGCTAGATAATGTGATCAAGCTGGACATATTATCGAAACTAATGTTATTAGAAAGATTTCAGCCAGAGCTTTTTAACCGTGTGGTAGATGAAGTATCAATCTCGGAGACTGGCGTTTCAGTAAGCATTGGAAAGACAGAAGATTTGCTTAAAGAAGCAAAAGAGATTAAGCCGTCACAGGGCATTGACTCCTTTAAGAGTGAAAGTTTTCTCGAATGGGCATCTCTGCAGCCTATGTTAAATGATGTCGATCTGAGGCCGTATATATACATATCCAAGGAAAAGGCCCTTGGTCTTGTTATGGATACATCAGTTACAGAAGAATTGGTCGGCCTTCTTGAAAAACTCAACAGCGGAAATTCTCTGGCGCTGCGGCAAGCCGAAAAAGAAATGGATAAACTTGACAAACAAAAGCTAGGGCTGCTTTTTGAAAAACTAGAGGCTTCTTTCAAAACCGCAACAGATCTTTCTAAATTACCCGCGTCCTATCAAGGAATATTGCGGATCATTAAAGTGAACGAGGAATTGGAAGAAAGAGCTTTGACACTGTTGGAAGCTTTTCCTTATTCAACATTTGGCCTTTGGGTAGTGTCAGAATTCAGCGCCTTAAAAAGCAAAAATGGGAGATTCAAATTTCAGCAACTCTTGCAGCGATGGGGACAGCAGTCTGACAATACTCAATTGAAAAAGTTTGCATTACAAACACAAAGCCGTAAAAACTAAGCTATGGGTACTTCAGCTTCCGGAAGTGGAGCATCGGGCGGAAATCCTTTGATCCCATCGTGGATAGACCAAGGTGGTCTTCCACCTTCACCTGCATTTCAACAGGAACCACCAGCACAAGAAGCCAGTGGTGGAAATGATGATACTGAAGTGGTAGATTCAGCAGATGATTCCAACAACACTAAGCAAGGAGAAGGTGCATCCTCTTCGGCATTTGTAAACGCTCAGCAGGCTATCAATCATTCAAAAAGGTTTCAAGGTCCAAGAACAGACTTCAACAAGTATATTAGTAGTGGTGGTTCCAATAGCCGCGCATTACGGAATGCATTGAGAAATTATAGCAGAAATGCTTCGGGTGGGACACAACGATTAGCCAGAAGGATGCAGGCAGCGACGTCTCGAATGGCCAGCTTTTATGATGTTGTCGATGGGATGAGACAAAGGGGAGCACAAGTTGTTCTTCGTGAGTTTAATCTTGAGACATACCAGAATAAACCTATCGTGGAGATTCTGTCTGCTTTCAGTGATATTATTTTTACAGACACGGGTAAAATTTATGAAGATACGCAGGATGATAGCATTGTCAGGCAGGCATATTCAGACACAATTATCAGGATTTCTGAAATCGATGGTATTGATCTTGATAATCTGACCAATGAGCAAGTGGAAGTCATGATGGCCATATTTGTAGAAGAAACGATTGTACATCGCGTTCTCAACGATATCGGTAATGGATTAACCGAGAAGAATCCTAATGTACAGGAGTTGGTCAGGCTTGAAGAAAATATCTACCAAGTCGTTAGTGGTTTGGTAAGAAACCATATAATGCCCGAAGTTATAGCCACCAATCGGGGTGACAAAGCAAATATGGATAAAAAAATAGAGAACATTTACCGGCAGGCGTTCGATGTCCTTGCGGGTTTAAATAATTAACGATGGGAAAATTAGCATTAGTGACAAAAGTAGGCGTAGCCGACCAAGGATTGACATTTCCTGACGGTGCGTACCAAGCTTCCGCCAATGTTTCATTATTGCATCTGATGGACAAAAATGATATTAGTGTAAACGCATTTTTGACCGCACTTAAAAAGCTTCGCCTTGAGCCAACAGAGCGTATGATGGATTTATTGGTCATCGCGTCATCCATGTATTCAGCTGACACCCGCATCAGCAGATCAGAGTTTGCCGAGGATTCTTGGACAAGAATGATCGACTTATATATACCAGTAAGTGAACCTGACTTTTGGAATGGTCAGACGAACCTATTGCAAAAGATATTCAAATTCCTAACTGGTGATATCTGGAACGTTAAATTCAGAAGCCGAAGCAATACCGATAAAAATCTTTCACCAAGAGGTAGGCTGCGCAAGTATGGGATGCCTTATGCGACCCATACTGTTTGTTTGTTTTCGGGAGGTATGGATAGCTTTATTGGAGCTGTTGATCTTCTTGAAAGTGGTATTCGCCCGCTTTTAGTGGGACATGCGAAAAGCGTTGATGTTTCAAGTTACCAACAAATTTGCGAGAAAGCCCTAGGTTTAGAGTATGGGGATCAAACTCCTGAAAGAATCTATGCGTTCATTAGAACACCTAAAGAAGATTTATTTGGAACGGGTGAAAACACAGAAAGGGGCAGATCATTTTTATTCCTATCGCTGGGTGCTATTTGCGCTGCCTCTTTATCCCCTTCTTCAAAACTAGTGGTACCGGAAAATGGGATGATCAGTTTGAATATCCCCCTTACTCCGTTGAGGGTCGGTTCTCATAGTACACGGACGACACATCCGTATTATTTCAAACTGATGCAAACTCTTTTTGATAACATGGATTCTGGGGTCACTATCACCAATCCATATCAGTTCAAGACGAAAGGATAGATGCTGATTGAGTGCAAAAACAGAGACTTGATAATAAATACAGAGACGATGTCTTGCAGCCATCCGTTCGTATGGAGAAGCAAACTAAAGGCTCACTGCGGATATTGCGTTCCTTGTATTATACGCCAGGCGGCATTTCGGGCTGCCAAACTTAAAGATAAATTCAATTATAGATATGATATATTTGACGCAAACGGCCTTGATATAACTAGTAAGAAAGGCGCGGATGTGTTAGCATTTAAGTATATGATCGAAAAAGTAAATAAAAGGCCTGAACACCTTTATGCATCTATCAGAAATACAGGATCACTTGGTAAAGATGTGGAAAAGTTTGTTGATGTCTACCGCAGAGCATTAGGTGAAGTGGGTTCTTTGATCAACTCAGTTAATCTTGTATGAATACATTAGTAGATATGCATTGCCACCTTGATCTTTTTCAGGGTATCCAAATCAATCCTAGCAGTGAGGATAATCTTGGGATCAAGACAATTACCGTAACCAATGCACCTTCTTTCTTTCCAAAGAATAAAGTCCTGTTTGAACAATCAAAGAATATCAGGGTCGCACTTGGATTACACCCACAATTAATTGCCACCCACGCGTTGGAATATAATCAGTTTAAAGAACTTGTTAGCGAGACAAGGTATATCGGTGAGATAGGACTTGATGGCTCCCCTGAATATAAGTCTTCCTTCGCAGCCCAAATGAAGGTGTTTGAAAATATCCTTTTGTATCTCACCAAAGAACCGAGTAAAATCGTAAGCGTTCATAGCCGAAATGCCGCAAACGAAACGATTAGCACAATTAAAAAAGTGTTGCGTAGCACAGAGCATCGTGTGATCCTCCATTGGTATTCAGGGAGCATTATTGAGCTTGATACTGCGATCAAAAATGGGTTTTATTTTTCCATTAATCATAAAATGGCAAACTCAGAAAAAGGAAAAATTCTGATAACTAAAATTCCGAACGACCGCATTTTGACAGAAACAGATGCGCCATTTACATTCTCCCGTTCTATCAGTTCCAGGATAAAAAGCTTGGAAGCTACTTTGGAAGGCGTTGCTAAAATAAAATTCATTGATAAAGATGAGTGTGCTGAGTTAGTTTATACCAACTTCAAAGCAATAATCGAAGGATTAAGTAAGCTTTAATAAAAGAATATATGGAAATAAAATATGAGACTCAGGAGCTACTGTTACATAAGAAAACCAAGTTTCTTATTTGGGTACACTTACATCTAATTAGCGGCAAACCTGCAACTATCGTTTATCAAACCAAGGATGGAATCAATATCGAAAATCAAATTTTAGATGCCCCTTATTTGGATTCTTTACCAGAACTTACAGGTAACTTGTTGGT
>JBAVMD010000112.1:0-6691 GCA_049689695.1 Chitinophagaceae bacterium
GCTATAAGAGGCCTCTTGTATCTTTACTTGCTTCTTGTACCTTGTCCCTTGTCCCTTGTGCCTTGTTTCCTGTGCCTTGTGCCTTATGACTGAACCTTCGGTTCGGTCATACTAAACCAATTCCCGCATCCATCTGTAATTACTGCTTCAATGCCGTAGAATTGCTCTTTAGGTTCTGATTTAAATTGAACGCCTTTTGCTTTTAGCTCTTCGTAGGTAGCGCGGCAGTCAGGTGTCTGCAATACGCCTGCTCCCATAACGCCTTTATCAAGTAACAGCTTCAGGGCGGCTTTTACGTCTTCATCAAAGCCGTTGCCGGCGCCGGTTGCAGGGAATAAAACGATCTCCATATCAGGTTGTTCGGGCGGTGTAACAGTGAGCCACCGAAAGCCATTGTCCATAGTGGCATCTGTATTTACCTTAAAACCCAGTTTGTTTACGTAAAAATCATAAGCCTTATCCTGGTCGTTCACAAAGAACGAGGTGTGGGAGAGTTTGGTGACCATAATTGATTGTTTGCACCAAAGCTAAGGCTATAAAAGAGGCGGGAGTTATTGAAAGTTGCTTTTCTGGAGATCGTTACACGAGTTCGGACTCTCTTTTTACAATAACCATTTCATCGAATCCATGACGGATGAGCAGTTTTTTTAGTGTGGTTATGAAGCGCCTTAGTTCTCTGTCGAGGATCGCATTATAATCAGGGCTCAGCTTATTAAAATCGTTTGGCAGCAGGTTGGCGATCGCATGATTGATGCCTGCAATGATGGTAGGAAAATCAACGAACTCGAGCGTCTGATCTATTATACGCGTGTCTACACTTATATTCCTGGGCCTGCCGGCGTATTTGAATGTTTCGTTGATCATAGTGAAGCGCTGTTTCAATTGCTCGAATTGCAGGTTTACATCACTGCTGATCTTATCCGGCACAACTACGTTCACTTTGTACCTGGAGTAATGAATTCCTTTGGAGTCAAAGCCATTGTGTTCGATAACATATTTGCAGATGGGCACAATGAAGTTTTCAAAATAAACGGCGGCAAGCGTGGCGGAAGGAAAGAAGTTTATTTCATCGTCTGAACTGTTCCTGAAAAGATCACGTATGCCGTTTACTGCATCGGTGAAGCTTTGATCGTTGCCTTTTTCAAATGTAGCCAGCGTAAGCCCGCTGAAATCACTCAGCGGCTTCACCTGCTTTTCAATCAAAAAAGCGCATTTGGAAGTGCCTAATCTGCCGGTGAAAAGTCCCAGCTCAAAGATCACATTGTCCCTGGGCTGCATTACTTCCTGCCCGCGAAATATAACTTTATCGTCGTTAGTGCCCAGCAGGATCCCGTAGTCAAACTGCAGCGAAGCTTTCAGCAGATCTGCCAGAAAATTCTGGTTGATCTTGAACACAGAATCATCCCATACATCTTCGTTCCAGATCGTAACATCGTAATCGTCTTGCAGCAAGGCTTTTGCTTTTTCCGCGAGCTCCAATTCTTCAGATGAAGAGCCTATGAAAAGTTTTCTCTTGATCATAATTAATCAATCCTGTACTGATCGATAAAACAATGCGGAATAAATTTCTTTGGCTGTTCTTTTGCCTGCTGCTTTCTCAGCCAGGCAATATTGCGATAGTATTGAGGGGCAAAGCCGATCTCTTTTTTGAAAAGTGTGCTGAACGAACCAATGCTTTCAAAACCTACTTCATTGCAGACCTCTGTAACGGGCCTGTTCTCAGAAAGCAGGTCCTTAGCCCTGTCCAGCCGTTTTTGTGTAAGGTATTGATGAGGCGTTCTTCTATAAATACGCGTGAATAAACGATGAAAATGAAACCTCGACAGGAATGCTTTTGAAGAAATACCCTCCAGGTCAAGCGTTTCCCCGAAGTTTTCATCTATGTAAACTTTGGCGGCTGCTATGCGTTGATATAAATCTGTTGAAAGGCTCATTGGAATAATGAAATTACAAAAGACAAGCATCAAATTGCAAATAATCATTTGATGCTTGTCTTTTGTATTTCTATCCTATCTGGGTTTATTATGAAAGTTTAATAAAGGTATATCCACTGCAATAAACACCTGCCACCTGAAAGGCCTGCTACCTGTTGGCTTGGTGGTGATGCTTTCTTTTTCCACCGTTGAAAGCAGCGGCGACCAGTTTACACCTCCGCCAAATGAAACAGGCAGCTTGGGAAGTCCTATTATTCCGTAAAAACCGGGCGAAACGATCTGGTTCAGCCTGATGCTTACATCACTGGCAAGCGTATCGTTGTAATTGGAGAAACGGTAAGAAACCAGCGAGCCTATATCGATCAATGAAATAAATAATGTGCCTGACCAGCGCGATTTACTGAAGCTGGGCTTAAAACTCTTGCTGAGAGAAATGCCTACAGGCGCATATACACCCCCCACGCCTACAAATGCTGTGTCTGTTCTCAGGCGTTCCTGTCCCGCAAACAAACCAGTGTATGCCTGCAGGGCTATATTGAACCTCGACTGTTTTTTAATATAAGAGCTTCCGGTTGGAAGAACAGTTCGTGCAATGATATTTTTTACCTCGTCCGAGTTTTCAGCATTGGCTACTTCTGATATGAACGTAGCATACAGGTTCAGCTTGCCGAGATATTTTACGAACCTTTTGTTTTTGGTACTGTCAGGAAATATGGAGGTGTACAAACTTGTAACAGATGAAATGGCCAGGGCATAACGTTCTTCATTTACATATAAATAAATATTCCCTATATCTTTTAAGATACTGCCTATTTTATCTACATCCGGATTGAAACCCGGTATCCATTCATGTGTTAGCGTAAGGCCGGTTTCCAATATCTCCAGCGAGGCGCTGTATAATCCATGCTGGAAAAGATACAGGCTGTCTTTCGACTGCCCTGATTTAATTTCCTTTATCGTGTTCTTATAACTTTCAAAAAGATCGAGCTGAACAAAGAACTTCGTTAGTGAGGTTTGTACCTCTAAAAAAGAAGGCTTTGCTGCTACCCTGGTTAAAATGTCCTGCAGTGTAACGTTGTTTTGAAATACGATCTCGTTTGCCCGGGCATGTATAAGTCCCATGAAAATCCTGAATACTGATGTGTCACGCGCAAGCATAAGTGCTGTATCCCTTATGGTCCAATACCTGGCGGAGTCTCCGCTGCTGCCGCTGGTATCAGTAGACCGGAATGCAGCAGAAAAGAGCTGGAGCGTTTTTATAGCGCCGTTGATGTTTTTATTGCCTGCAATGGCTGTATCAAAGTACAGGTCCGGCGCAAGATCTTCTATCACAAGGCCGATATGATTTACCTGCTTTTGTGTAATGATGGCGTTGCCGAGGAAAAGGCTTATTTGTAAAATGTTCCTGAGCTTAGGCCGTGTTTGAAAATATTGCTGGTATTTGGGCAGCTCCAAAACAATCGGTAATGTTTTCGTAAGTGATTTCAGGTCGAGAATGAAAGCGTTCCTCAGATCAGTAAGGTAAGTAGAGAATTGGTAGATCTTAGTATCTATCAGGTCGAGGGTGATAGCCGTTTGCGAGAACAACAGTCTTAAGTCCTGGTACCTTGGATCCTGAAAATCTTCTTTCAATTGAACAAAGAATGCTACCGCCAGTTCCTCTTTTGTACGTTCTACCAGGAACTTGGCAAGGCCATCCGCAACCGTGGTGACATCCGTATTTCCAACCCTTCTGAAAACATTTCCTAATGTAACTCCCAATGCGCCTGCCTGTGGATGTTCACGGGCCATGTATGTTTTTATAAAGGGATTGTCCTGGAATTCCGTATTGATGGTTTCTCCATTATCAAAATCCACATGATGACTCAGAATTGCATTTACAGCAGTTATCTGTTGCGGATCGAACTTTCCGTTCTTGATAAAACTTTTCAGCTTTACCGCGTCGCTGATAACTGAAAAATTTGCAGAGTCGCTCGGTTGCGCTTTCAGGCCAGACATAATGGCGAAGGCAAAAATTGCAAGTAATGCTTTTCTCATAAGTATTATTTCAGTTGTTTAAAATCTTCAAATGCAAATCTGTCGTCTTTCATAAAATCAGGTGAACTATGGCTGATCTGGAATTTGCGTAACTCCGTTAAAAGCGCTTCATTGGAAATGGTTTTGATATCTGTTCCCTGGGCTTTGAACTTCGATAATATTAAAGCAGTCATACCGCTGATAAACGCCGCAATAAAACTGCTGCCGATGTTCTTCATGTAAAAATGCGTATTGCTGTCGCTTGGCTGCCATCTTGGAACATGCGCTCCTATAAAATGCAGGGGAGCAGTCTTAGGTATTTGATTCTTGATCATATCAAGAATGTTTGCCCGGCAGGACGCAACTGAAATACATTGAGGATGCCGGCCGGGAAAGCTTACCCCCGGGTTGGTTGGAGTTGGTATCAGTTCCCGCTGGTCGCCACTAGAAGCAATGATCTTGATGCCTTTTGCGGCAGCTTCATTTATCTTTTGCGTGAGGTCGGTTGTTGGTGTAAGTGATAAGGAAATATTTATAACATCTGCATTCAGCCTGATGGCCTCACTAATACCCTTGACAACATTTGCTGAATTATCAATTCCAAATTCAAAAGCCCTGATAGGAATAATGGTGCATGCGGGGGCAACCCCTATCACCCCATTTGTACCCGAAGAGCGCGCACCTATTATGCCTGCTATGCCGGTGCCATGTGTTTTACCAGCCACGCCTGATCCTATAACATCAATTACATCAGTGAATGCATTTTGTAAATCAGGATGCTGAGGTTCTATTCCATCATCGATAACCGCGACCCGTATGCCATTACCCGTGAGAGCAGCTAGTTCGGGGGCAAGGCTTTTCCGGTAGTTTACAAGCGCCGGCGGAAAAACAATATCCAGCGCCGCGATCGATGCAAAGGATGCAACAGGCGGCTCAAATCCACCGCTCCAGTAAAAATTTCCATCAGTTCCCCTGAACCATATTGCATTGCCTTCAATAGAAGTACCGGCAACCACTTCCGCAACATCAACCTGGTCACCCGGTTGCAGGTGGTTAATGCAAAGTGCATCGGTAGAAGCGGCGCCGATTCGCTGGTTAAGATAAGTGGAAACTGTCCTGATCATTTTTAGCCTTTTCGTTCAATAGGAGTGCGGCTGGCGGTAGTTGTATTTGTTGCAGCGCTTGAAATTGGTTCCGTGCTTGCAGGTTTATTGCCTGTTAATCTCAACCGCATTACTTTATTCAGCATATCGAACCAGAAAGGTGCGCCCAATGAAATGGCCAATGCTGTAATGATCCAACCTAACAGGCTCCATTTGTTTCTTTTGTTCTCGAATTTTTCAAAACATTCTTCACATTTCGTTTCCAATTGTTCTATGACCTTTTCATTTGCCGTTTCAATGCTTTCGCGTTGTTTTTTTGCTGTTGCATTATTTCCTGTTATCATTTTGTCTGCATCGATCGATTTTACGGAGTCGATCAATCTTTCATACTCATAGCATTTTTTACAACTATCGGTGCTGCACCATCCAAGTCCAAGTATGCTCTCAACATCTTTTATATCGTTCATCACTGTTTTCCTTGCTTCTGAAAGAGCGGTGTCTGTTGGGGCAATGAGCCGGGTTTTATAAACAACTGTTTGTTTTGTTGCCGTATCTGTAACAACACTGTCTACTCCCGTTTTCGGGATTATCTGCTGTATTATCGCCCCATATTTCTCATTGCTCTGAACAGTGAGATTCACCAGTTGTTCCCGGGCTGTTTTGTCCTTGGCCAAAGTTTTATAGATTTTAATGGTATCCACATTGCCCCACCATGCCATGAAAAAGCCAAGAATAAGCAAAACCCATTGCGTTTGCCTTTTATACCAACCTGTAGACCTGTTCATGGTTTCTCCAAACCATATTTCAAGACACTGCCGGAACCTGTCAATATCGGAGTGCGATTCATGAAACAGCCTTTGAAGATGCTCCAACGTATCTTTCGCAATACGGTTATGGAAAACCTTAAGCACCCAGCCATGTTGCACTTCGAACTTTTCAATAAAAGCATTTGCATCAGCGGAAGCGTCGAGCATTGCTTTAAGGTCCTTGATTAAATCATCGAGTTGGGTCTCTGCATTTTTAAATTTGGCTTTGGGCCTTTTCTTCATGGGAATGGTGCTCAGATCATCGATCGTTGCTGCAATATCTTCTTTCGTTATGCTCGGATCAGAAAGAGTATTCTTTATTTCCTGCAAGTGCGGGATGATTGCACTCTGCGCCAGCATTCTTCTATATTCCCTCAGGAAAAATTCTGCATCGTCAAAAAGAAATTTCCGTATGGCCTCAATCTGGCTTATCTCCCCCGAAAAATTATCGCCCCGCAATATCTGGATCATTGTTTGCGAAAAATTAGCCGGTGTGATATAGGAAGGCTTGCTCGAAGATTTGCTTTCTCCCAGGTATTTTACAGACGGGTGCGAGTAAAATCTCCTTAGCAGGGAAAGATCCTTGAAAGGATAAAAAAAGCGATAGACCGATTGCTTTGTATCCGTCCAGAGATCAAACAAAGTCCAGCCTCTTTTGGGGCCGAATATTTCAGGCGGGTTGTCTTCCAGCATCCTTCTTAATGTCTTGACCAGCATTCTTGCGCGCATGCTCATAAAATGAGAGATCAGTTCCATTAAGATCGTAGCCAATAAACTGTATAAAAGAAAAATGAAGATCAGGCCGATGAAAATATCGAGGCTTATGTTATTG
>JBAVMD010000113.1:0-2057 GCA_049689695.1 Chitinophagaceae bacterium
GGATAAGATCACTATTAAAACAGGCGATAAATCGAACAATGTATTTTCCTTTTTTCCTGAGCTCACCAACAAGACCGTTCAGTCCAAGATGGTGCTGAGCAAGAATTTTCCGGGACTTACCAAATTATACATCGGGGCGGAATACCAGCATATACAAGACGGCATAGAAGCAAAGGACAGCATAGCATACAGGCAGGTAAATGATAATTACGTAGCGGGATTTGTAGAGAGCGATCTGTATTATTCATCCAAACTTGTAAGCAGGGCCGGCCTGCGTTATGAATATTCTTCTTTGTTGAATAAGACAGTTGTTTCACCGAGAATTTCTGTGGCATATAAGCTCGATGATAAAAGCCAGTTCTCGCTTGCTTACGGAAGCTTTTACCAGAAGCCTGAAACCAATTTCCTGCTTCGCAAAAGCGCTTTGCAGTTCAGCAGGTCAACGCATTACATTATCAACTTTCAGCGGATGCACAACGGGCGCATATTGCGGTTTGAATCTTTTTATAAAAAATACAGCAAACTGGTTACTACTGATCGTAACGATGCATTCGCTATTGAAAACAATGGCAGTGGTTATGCAAAAGGTATTGAATTGTTCTGGCGCGATAAAACAGGCATTAAAAACCTAGACTATTGGGTGTCGTATTCATTTCTTGATACTAAACGCAAGCATCTTGACTATCCTTCAATGGCCACTCCTTCTTTTGCCGCAAAACATACAGTGAGCGTAGTAGCGAAGCGATTTGTAAATGCATTGTCTACACAGTTTTCGACCACCTATAGCTATGCGAGCGGTCGCCCGTATTACAATCCTAATAAAAGGGAGAACGAGTTTATGTCAGACAGAACGATGAGCTATCATTCCTTGGGGCTGCAGGCAAATTACCTGCGCACGTTCGGAAATATCAATGCGGTTTTCATTGCGAATATCAGCAATGCGTTGGGCTCGAAGCAGGTGTTTGGTTATAGATATGCATCTAAAATGAATACTTCCGGCGAATATGCAGGTGAGGCTGTTACTCCTATGGCGAAGCGGTTTGTGTTTGTTGGCATGTATTTGAGTATTGGGTCGGATAGAAGAAAAAATATTCTTGATTAAGTTTTTAGGGAACGCGTCCCGATAGCTATCGGGATCAGGATTGGTTAGGATTGGTTAGGATTTTTTAGGATTTGTTCGTGAAAACTATCAGCGGGTCAGCAAATACAACAACTGATCCTAAAAAACCCTAACCGATCCTAACAATCCGCGTTCCCTTCCTCATAAACAATAAATAAAAAATAAAAATCATGAAAAAGATCATCCTATTATCACTTGTTATTGTATTTATCTGTAGTTGTATAAATGCACAAACTTCAAGTACAGCTGTTATAAAAAATACACCTTTTGAAACAGCAATGCTCAACAACATCAAACAACTTGATACAGCCTCCACTTCAACAACCCTGGTTACCCTCGCCAATAACTTTGAGCGCATTGGCAATGCAGAAAAAACAAAATGGCAGCCCTTCTATTATGCTTCCTATTGCTACACCGCCCTGGCTTTTATGACGCCCGATAAATCTCAGATCGATGGCCTCGCAGACAAAGCCGAAGGATTATTGCAGCAGGCGGCTGAAATAGAAAAAAGCAATTCAGAGATCAGTTGCATGTTTGCAATGATCAACTCCTGCCGCATCATGGTAGATCCCATGAGCCGTTTTCAAACTAAAGGAAAAGAAGTGCAAAGCTTCCTGGCAAAAGCAAAGGAAGAGAACCCGTCAAATCCACGCATCTATTTACTGCAGGCCAGGGTTCAGCTGCGTACTCCGGAAGGCTTGGGCGGTGGAAAGAATATCGCTAAAGCATCGGTTGAAACAGCGCTTGATAAATTCAAAAGTTTTACACCTGATAATATTATTGCACCGGTTTGGGGAGAGCAACAGGCGAGGGTGTTGTTGGAGAAGATAAATGGGCAGTAGTGACGTTCCCGGCCCCCGGCCCCCTCCTTACCTCCCCCAAAAGGGGAGGCGAGGCAGTCTCGCTACGCAATAACAATCACAATCTGATTCAATAC
>JBAVMD010000114.1:0-3297 GCA_049689695.1 Chitinophagaceae bacterium
GGGTAGGATTTAGAAAAGAATCGACTCAATCTTTTATACACCTTTTAAAAGAAGGACAAGCATTTGTTCATGAACCGGAAAGCAAACAAAGTAAAAAGGATATAAGCTTAGGTAAAAACGATAATAATAATTTACCTATCATAATACATATTTCAGATATTCATTTTGGGTCGAAGATCAAAGATGGTAAAGAAGTGGATATGCATCGTTTTTATGAAGGAGAAAATTCGCAATCATTGAGTGCTCATTTGATTGAAGAGCTAACTTCGGAATCTTCACGGTATAAAGATAAGATACATAGAATTGAATTGGTTGTTTCCGGCGATCTTGCATATACAGCATCTGAAGCAGATTTTCAAAAGGCATTAATCTTTTTAAATGAGGTTTCCTCTGGCGCTGGTATCCCTAAGCGTAAATTTCATATTATTCCAGGCAATCATGATATTAACTGGGCACTCTCAAAAATCGATAACACAAAGCGATTTGATAATTATATAAATTTCCTGGCTAAATTTTATGGGGATGAACTATTTAAAGAGAAATATCCTAAAATAAAATGGCCTTTATATATGGGTGATCCACGTCCAAAAGCATCTGAAATTATAAGTCTTTATTTTGATGAAGCAACAAATCTAATGATCGTCGGATTTAATTCCTGCGTTTTTGAGAATGAACAACATCACTATGGATTTATAGGAGAGCGGCAATTAAAAACAGCTAAAGAACTAATGCAAAATACATCAATACAGCCAGAAGTTATTAAAATTGCTGTTATACATCATCATCTTCATCCTTTTCCAGAAATACTTAATCCAAGAAATGAGCAGGAAGTTTGGCTAGATGTATCAACTATCAGAGATGCAGGCCACGTAGAGAGATATTTGGAAAAAATGGGGTTTGACTTAGTGCTTCACGGGCATAAGCACAAACCTCAGGTACGGGAAACATTGGTTAGAGATGCGGATCCTACTAATTTAAAAAAAGAATCTCGTCCTTTGATTGTATGCGGCGCAGGAAGTATAAGTTGTATCGAGTTAGAGCATAATGAATCAAATCAGTATGAAATTCTGGAATTGCAAAGGTCTTATCGCTATATTGGTGCTGAATTCGTTCATGTAGAATGGAGAAGTATGCCTTTGACCGCAGGTGCTGAATGGTCTACAATTAAAACATGGGATTTATTGGGTTAATATTGCTAAAGCCATTCACGAAATGCAAAGTCTCATGTTATGTTAGTTATCCAGGTTGTAATAAATCTTTTTTTCACCGGACATACTACATATTAACCACTGCTAAAGTTTAACTTTCTTTCTACTAACGTATTAGTAGTTTTGGCCGCTATGCTCAAAAACTGCCTGCTTGTCGCACTGATGACCTTCATCTTCCTTGCTGCCCACAGCCAGCAGGACTCCATTCAAAGAAAAAAATATTTTACGCAAAAGCTCCAGGGAGCAATTACCCTCGATGGCGTTCCTTCCGAAGAGGCATGGAATGCTGTAGAGTGGGGAGGCGATTTTACGCAATGGCAGCCCAGTGAAGGCAAGCCGCCTTCTCAGCCTACCAATTTCAAGATCCTGTACGATGATAAGTTCCTTTACATCGCTTACAGGTGTCATGATCTTTCCCCTGATTCAATCGTAAGGCGCATGGGCCGCAGGGATGAATTTCCCGGTGATTGGGTAGAGATCAATATCGATAGCTATCACGACAAACGAACGGCCTTCTCTTTCACGCTTTCAGTTTCGGGCGTACGTAACGATGAATTCGTATCCAGCGATGGCAATAACTGGGACGCCAGCTGGAACCCGATCTGGTTTGCAAAAACACATGTTGATGATAAGGGCTGGACCGGCGAAGCCAAGATCCCTCTAAGCCAGCTTAGGTACGGCAATGAACCAAACAAGGTATGGGGCTTCCAGGTAATGCGCCGCATTTTCAGAAAAGAGGAGCGTTCTACCTGGCAATTGATCCCGCAAAACTCCGGCGTATGGGTGAGCCGGTTTGGTGAGCTGCATGGGTTAAAGGACATTCCCATGCACCGGCAGGTGGAGATAGCGCCTTATGTAACGGTGCAGGCCGATAAATATAAAAAAGAACCTGGCAATCCCTTTGCCACAGGATTCGATAAAAAAGTGAATGCAGGTCTCGATGCAAAGCTTGCCATTACGAACGATCTTATTCTTGACCTGACCATTAACCCCGATTTCGGCCAGGTAGAAGCCGATCCTTCGCAGGTACGCATAGATGGTTTTCAAAACTTCTTCCAGGAGCGCAGGCCCTTCTTCATTGAAAGCAGGAACATTTTCGATTACCAGCTTACCGGTTCCGAAGCCGGCGGCGATTACGATTCAGACCTGTTGTTTTATTCACGCCGCATCGGCAGCTCTCCGCATGGGTATCCCAACACCACTAACGGAGAATACGTTCAATATCCGCAAAACACTTCTATTCTTGGAGCTGCCAAGTTCAGCGGCAAAACAAAAAAGGGATGGAGCATCGGAGTATTGGAAAGCATAACCGAACGCGAAATGGCAACCATCGATAAGAACAGTCAACGAAGAAAGGAACTTGTGGAGCCGCTCACGAATTATTTTGTTGCGCGACTGCAGAAAGATATTAAAGCAGGCAATACCATTATCGGTGGAATTCTTACTGGTGTTAACCGTGAAAATGCATTGAGCGATCAGTTGCATCGCAGCGCCTATTCAGGCGGATTGGACTTTTTACAATACTGGAAGAACCGTACCTGGTATGTTCGGGGAAACGTTGTGTTCAGCCATGTAACAGGAACCAAAGAAGCTATTCTGAATACGCAGACCAGCTTTGAACATCTTTTTCAGCGTACAGGGGCAAGCGAGGTGGAGGTTGATAGCAACCGTACATCTCTTACAGGTATGGGCGGAACAGTTCGATTGGGAAAGATCGGTGGCAAACAAGGTAAGCTTGGCCAGGTTTTTAAGTTTGAAACAGGGCTTACGGTACGCTCACCGGAACTTGAGTTGAATGATATCGGCTTCATGCTTACATCCAACGAGATCAATCATTTTACCTGGGCGGGTTTGCACTACCAGAAACCGTTTTCGGTGTTTCGTAATGCAAGAATGAACTATAACCATTGGTTCAGGTGGGACTACAGCGGCCAGTTTATTTACCAGGCGTTCAATTTCAATTCGCACGCTACTTTCAGGAACAACTGGCAATCGGGCACGGGCGTTACCTGGAACTCATTTGATATTTCAAACAATGCTTTAAGAGGCGCTTCTTCAATTCGCCGCCCTGCGGGCATTGGCCATAATG
>JBAVMD010000115.1:0-3197 GCA_049689695.1 Chitinophagaceae bacterium
TTACATTTTTTTACGGCCGCACGCAGGATAATTTTCGCAATACAAATATCTGTAATTAACAGGGTATAATCATTGCCGGGTGAGCCCGCTGAACATTAGAGGCAATTGTCGTTGAAAAAGTTACAGGCACCCGCAAGATTTAATGCCGATAAAGAACTGTAACCAAATTGTTTACCGGGCACTCTATTATTAGTATGAAAATACATTCTGCCAAAACAATAGTATTGCTGGGTGTCCTTGTATTTATTATAGCTGTAAGCCAGTTTATTCAATGCACGGATCCCTCATACGGCCAGATACAAAAAGCCGCAGACGAAAAGGAAGATGCAACGTCCGCCAATGCAAAAAAAATGCTTGAAGAAGGCAGGCAGACTTTTCGTTTCGAAACTTTCGGCGATGAAGCCTACTGGACGGACGCGCTGCAATTGCACAAAGCCGTGGCCGGCGAAAAGAACGGTGGCGTAGGCGCAGGGCTATCGCCTAAGGCCGCACTTGCCGCGGGATTAAAAGTTGACATGGATGTGATCCCCGCAGATGTTGCAGCAGCCATTAAAGCCGGAAAGGTAAATTTAGACGACCCGGCAGTTACGCTCACCCTTTTGCAACTGAATGCGGTAGTGGGAGTAAAAGGAAGTTTCGATGCACAAAAAAACCTTGTTTCGATCGGGCTTACCTGTGCCAGTTGTCATTCAACAGTTGATAATGCATTTTCTGCAGGCATTGGCCACCGGCTGGATGGCTGGGCAAACCGTGATCTGAATGTTGGCGCTATAGTATCCATGGCCCCGAATTTAAAACCTTTAACCGATGCATTGGGCGTGGATGTAGCGACAGTTAAAAAAGTGCTGGCAAGTTGGGGCCCTGGTAAATTCGATGCCTTATTAAACCTTGACGGCAAAGCATTCCGCCCCGATGGCAAATCAGCGGCTACGCTGATACCTGAAGCATTCGGGCATGCAGGGCATACGCTGCATACATGGACGGGCGGATGGGGCGATGTTACCTATTGGAATGCATATGTTGCAAACCTTGAGTTAGCGGGGCAGGGAAATTTTTATGACCAGCGTTTAACAGATGCTAAAAAATACCCGGTTGCAGCAAAACTGGGTTTCGGAAACAAACGCAGCAGTCCCGATATGATAACGGGTAAACTGGCGACCTTACAATTTTACCAATTGGCGATACCGGTGCCCAATGCTCCTGATAGCATTTATAACAAAGGAGCCGCACAACGCGGCATGGCGCTGTTTAATGGAAAAGCAAAGTGTGCAAGCTGCCACGTGCCCCCGCTTTTTACTGAACCGGGATGGAACACACATAAGGGCGGGGATATATGCATTGATAATTTTCAGTCGGACCGCTCTCCGGACAAAACATACGTCACGCAAGGGCTCCGCGGTTTATGGACGCATACGAAAGGCGGGTTTTACCACGATGGAAGATTTGCGACTTTAATGGATGTTGTAAACCATTACAATACTTGCAAAAAGTTAAGCCTTGGTGAGGATGAGAAAAAGGATTTGGTAGAGTATCTCAAATCGTTATAGCGTATACGTGGATTTAGATAGTAATCTACAGCTTAGTATTCTTCTTCAACCACGCCGTCATTATCTCCAGCACTGCAGGTGAAAACGTTTGGTCTAAGTTTCCGTATTCACTGACGGTGCAGGTTTTGCATTCCTGGAACAAATGGTTCAAACCCTTCAGTTCTTTTACTTCGAATGATTTTGATTTGCTTTGCTTTAATCCTGATTCAATGCCCTGCAGGTTAGATTTAGATAATACCTGGATGTCTTTATCACCATTCAGCGCAAGCACATTCGCTTTGATTTTCTTCAGGTAATTTCCGGGATCAAAGCTTAAGAAATATCTGAACCAGTTATTAGCGGCCATTTCACCGGTACGCTGTACGAAATCTTTTTTTGTTTGTTCATCCTTAATGCCGGTGGTAACCATCACTATGTTTGCGGCGGTGGTATCTGCCCATTCACCTACTGCCTTGGTAAGCGCTTTGCCAAATGTTGCGCTATCGTTCTCTATTATCGTTTTAAGCATCGTGGTATAAAAAGGAGCATACTTGCTAATGTATTCTTTGGAAAGACCATAACTCGTAAGTACTGCTGCATTCTGCTCATTCATCAGGTCTAATACCTTTATTCCCGGCGCCGCCAGCATGATGATGAATTTTATATCCGTCCTTTCTGCACCGATCAATTGGGCAATCATGCCTCCTTCACTATGACCGATAAGACCGATGTTCTTTTTATCAACTTCTTTGCGACTGGCCAGGTAATCGAGGCTTGCCAATGCATCATTGGCAAAATCACGCGAAGTAGCTGAATCTAAGCTGCCGGTTGTTTGTCCAACGCCGCGATCATCAACCCGCAATACAATAAAACCATTTTTGGTAAGATGATCTGCAATAACCGCAAAGGGTTTATGGCCTGCAATTTCCTCGTCCCTGTTTTGCTGGCCGGAGCCTGTGATCAGCAATGCAGCCGGGAAAGGGCCTTTGCCGGAAGGAATGGTAATAGTTGCACCGTAAATAATGGAACGGTCTTTATTGGTGTAAGTAATGTCTTCCGACTTGTAGGAAAACGGAGGCTGTGGCGTTTGCGAGCGCACTTTCAAAACAATGTGTGTGATCTTTTTTAGTTCAAGGGGGAACGCCATCCCTTGCACAAATATTCCCTTCATCACAGAATCATTGATCAGCTTTCCTGTATATACTGCTTTAAATTGCGTGATTGCAAGGCGAAGGCTGTCGTTCACGAAACTCACAGCATCAACTTTCACATCTTTCAAACCCTGGTCAGGACAATCTAATGTTGCCGTTAGTTTATCGGAGGCGTCGCGGGATATTTTGAAAAACAGGCGGATCTCGACTCCTGCAATTAGCTTTCCTTCCCACAAGCCTGTGTAATTGGTTTGCGCATAGCCAGGCATAGTGAAGAAAAAGAATATCAGGAAAGCCAGAAATACAACTCTCATAAATAGATTTGATGTGATTATTTATTCTCAACAAATATACTCAAAGCATTTGCGCGCACCATGAGAATCATTATTTAAGCACCTCACTGTCATCCCGAATCCCCGCAGCAGCGACTATCAGAGCTAAGTGCCGGGGTGAGGGATCGGCGGCAACAACAACTCACGATAACTGTGCTCAACAGCGATTCTGCTGTCGATCCCTCACC